>DXGC01000077.1 GCA_019114135.1 Candidatus Corynebacterium avicola | reverse complement strand
CACATCACTGTGGCTCCGGAGTTGTCCGAGCGGTTGGATACCCGGGTGTTCGTGCATCCGGGCGATCAGATGCTGTGGAACCAGACGCATCCTGGTGTCGGGCATGAGGATCTGTCGGATGGGCAGGTGTTTGATGTTGCCGGTACGCGGTTGCGGGTGGTGAATACGCCGGGTCATTCGCCGGGGTCGTGTTGTCTGTATCTGCCGGAGGCGAAGGTTCTGGTCAGTGGGGATACGTTGTTTGCCGGTGGTCCTGGTGCGACGGGTCGGTCGTTCAGTGATTTCGACACGATCATTGACTCGATCCGGGAGAAGGTGTTGACGTTGCCGGGGGAGACCGAGGTGTATACCGGGCATGGTGATGCCACCTCGATTGGTGTGGAGGCTCCGCATCTGGAGGAGTGGATCGCCCGCGGCTACTGAACCGGGCTCAAGAGATACCGCTTCAATGAGACGTAAGGTGGAGAACCATGAGTATTGATCAAGTGGGTTTCATCGGTGTGGGCTCCATTGCAGAATCCATGATCGAGGGGTTGCTGCATACCGCGGGTGACTCCGAGGAAAAGTCGGCTCAGGCGCCCAGGGTTATCCTGTCTCCCCGGAGTCGGACCCGGACTGCCCGGCTGTCGGAGAAGTACCCGCAGATCGATGTGGTGTCCTCGAATGCCGATGTTGTTCCAGGATCAGACATCGTCGTGCTGGCGGTGCGTCCGGACCAGGTGGAGGAGGCACTGGATGGTGTGGAGTTGCAGCCGGGACAAATCCTCCTGAGCGTGCTCGCGGGGGTCAGTATCGACCGGATCCGATCGGCGCTGGCGTCAGAGGAAGCCGAGAAAATCGAGATCGTTCGGTCCATTCCGCTGCCTCCGGTGGCAGAGGGGGACGGCGTGGTCCCCATCGTCCCTGGGATCCCCTTGGTCGCTGATTTCTTTGATCGGATGGGAAAGGTGCTTGTCGTTGAGGATGAGAAGCAGCTTTCCGTTCTTTCGGCTGCCACCGCAACGTGCACAGGACTCCTTGAGTACGTGTCCACCGTGTGTGACTGGACCGTTGACGCCGGTGTGGACCGCTCAACTGCCGAGCCTTTCGTGAGGGCCGTGGTCGCCAGCCTGGCGCCGGCTCTCCTCGACTCTGCGTCCTCGATGGATACAGTGATCGCCTCCCACGAGACCCCAGGCGGACTCAACGAGCAGCTCCGGACCACTTTCTTCGATGAGGGGACGACTGGGGAGCTGCGTAGTGCGCTTGATGGGGTCCATCTACGGGCTGCCGGATCCTGACGGGCGGGGCTGGTCGCATTCTTCTATAGTGGTATCTGCCACGAAATAAGGATAGACCTCTGGAGCGTAAGTAGTCAGAGGTTTGTCCTTGGTTCACGAAGAGGAGATGCCCAGTCATGCCACAGACCTCACGAAGCTCCGGCATGTCGGGAATATCGCTGCAGCAGTACAGCTATTTTCTCTCCGCCGTCGAGTATGGTTCCCTGTCGGCGGCCGCGGACGCCAACTACATTGCGCAGCCGAGCTTGTCGGAGCAGATCCGACGTATGGAGCGCGCGCTCGGCGTCAGCTTATTCGTCCGTACCAACCGGAAACTGATTCTCACGGACGCAGCCCGCACCTTGATCCCTCATGCGGAATCCGTGCTTGCGGCTGCCTCGACAGCAGTTCAGTCTGTGGCTCCGATCCGGGATCTGACCGGCGGCACCGTAACGTTCGGGACTTTCAGTACGGCGCGACACCTTTTCCACAAGGACCTTGTGAAACGGTTTCGTCAGCGGTACCCGGAGGTGGGGCTGAGACTCATCGGCGACAATTCGGTCAAGATCGCCGACGAGATCCGGGAAGGGCGGATTGAGGCGGGCATTGTGGCGTTGCCCGTGGACGACAGTGGACTGGAGATGGTGCCGCTCGACTGGTCACCCAGGGTGTACCTGTGCTCGAGCAAGGAGAATGCCACTAGTCAGGCTGAGGGGCCGAAGACGATGCAGGACATCGTGAATGCCACCTTGATCATGCCTGAAGTGCTCTGGGGAGACAGTGACCCTACCCGGCGACGTCTGATGGAGATCGCTCAGGCGGAAGGGCTCAAGATGCAGCCGGTCGTTGAGGTGTCCCCGTTGACCGCCCTGCAGTTGGCGGTCGATGGTGTGGGGGAGACCGTGTCCCCCTACCCGCTGGCGGAGGCGATGGGCCTCGCCGACAAGCTCTGCTGGGCGCCGATTGAACCGGTGATGCGGGAGAACTTCGCGTTCGTGAAGCGCCGCAACGCGACCCTGAGTCCCGGGGTCCAGGTGATTCAGCGGTTGATCCGTCAGCGGCTGGCGACACTCCCGGTGGATGCGCCCGTCAATTGATCATGCTGGCGTCCTGCTAACGCATGACGTCAGCGCCGGAGAGGACGATGGTCTCGCCTGAGAGGAAGGCGGCGTCCTCTCCCGCCATGATCTCCACCCAGCGGGCGATCTCCTCGGGTTGGGCGACACGGCCCAGCGGAACAGAGGCAGCCGCCTCCGCCATGCGCCCGGTGGCAGCGTTGCCCGGGGTGTCCACCCACCCCGGGGCGATGGCGTTGACCCGGATCCCGGACGGGGCAAGTTCCAGTGCGAGTTCCTTGGTCAGCATCACCACCGCGGCCTTGGATGCCCCGTAGAGAAGCTGCCCGGGGGAGACGGTGAAGGCATCCACGGAGGCGAAGTTCACGATCGCCGAGGATCGGGTGAGATAGGGGCGTGCAGCGGCGATGACGTTGAGCGTGCCCAGGACGTTGACCCCGAAAGTGAGCTTGTAGAGATCCTCGGTGAAGGTGTCCAGGGTGCTGGGTGGGAACACACCGGCGATGTTGGCAACAAGGTTGATGCTCTCCACCGTGGATTCCTGGAGTGCAGTTGTCACGACATCCCGGTCGGTGATGTCTGCCTTCACGGGGATCAGCCTGCCTGGCCCCTCTGATGAGTAGGTGATCTCACCGATGTCCATGGCGACGACATCCCAGCCACTTCTGAGGAGCAGTTCGGTGGTCGCCCGGCCCATTCCGCTCGCGGCTCCGGTCACGACAGCGGTGCGGGTGTGTGCGGTCATTTAGTTTGCTCCAGTTCGTTTTCGTTGTTGCCTGCGGGGGCCGGGTTGTCGGCGTCGGTTGTGACAGATGCTTCGTCGCGTTCCACATCTGGGAGGGTGGCCACCTTGTACTGCGTCATTGCGACAATCAGGCCGAAGGCGGTGGACAGGAAGGCGAAGAACATGAAGGGCATGTATTCCACGGTCGCGATGCCGAGCGCGCCAGCAGCGAAGATGCCACCGCCGGACCAGGGGTAGAAGGCGTCGTAGACGGTTCCGGAGTCCTCGATGGTCCGTGACAGGTTCTGGCTCTTCAGGCCGAGTTTCTTGTAGGCAGGGCTGAGAAGGGTGCCCGCCATGACGGCGGAGAAGGAGAACGAGGCTCCCAGCCCGACGGCGACGAACACCACGGGCGAAGACAAGGACATCAGCTTGCGGCGGCTGTTGGCGAACAGTAGGAACTTCTCGATCAGCACTCCGACGAAGCCTCCCTTGTTCAGCAGGCCGGACACTCCCACCGCGAAGAGGAAGAGCATGGCCAGGCCTCCCATCGAGAGCAGGCCACCGCCGGAGATCAGATCGTCAATCTCCTCGACGCCGGTGTCGAGGACGAATCCTGAGTGCAATGTGGTGATCAGTTCGTCGATGGAGGCACCTTGGGTCGCCAATGATACGAAGACCGCACCGACCGCACCGGAGAAGATCGCGACGAACGGAGGCACTCGGAAGATCAGCATCGCCACCGTGACCAGGATCGGGAGCAGGGAGTACCAGCCGGTATTGAAGTTCTCGTTGATTCCGTCGACGATCCCGCCGATCTCACCCTCTGCGGACCCGCCGTGTCCGGTGGTGAATCCGAGGACGGTGAAGATGATCGCGGTCACGATATACGCAGGGACCGTGGTGATCAGCATGTAGCGGATGTGCGTGAACAGCGGGGTGCCGGTGATCGCTGCGGAGAGGTTCGTGCTGTCTGACAGCGGGGACATCTTGTCGCCAAAATACGCACCACTGACGATTGCGCCGGCGGTCAATCCCATCGGCATGCCGAGGCCACTGCCCACCGCCATGAGGGCCACGCCGACCGAGCCCATCGTCCCCCAGGAGGTGCCCGTGACCAGCGAGGTCATTGAGCACAGGAGCAGGGAGGTTACGAAGAACCAACTGGGGTCGATGGTCTCGAGCCCGAAGCGGATGATCAATGGGATTGTACCGGACTGGGCCCAGGAGCTGATCAGCATTCCCACTGAGAGGAGGATCATCACCAGTTCCAGAACACTGCGCATTGCGTTGAATGCGGCGTCTTGGATTTCCCCGAAGTTGAATCCGCGGACGGCCAGGATCAGCATGAGCGCAACCAGGGCGACGAACATCGAGAGCTCGATCGGGGCATCGAAGAAGATGGTGCCGACCATGAGGATCGCGGCGACGATGAAGATGACGCCTACCGAGAGCTGGACCCGCGGAAGCGGGGGACCTCCGGGCTGGTCTTTGGCTTCAGGATCTTCTCCGGAGACAAAATCTCCGTCCTTGCCGGTGGGGGTGAGTGCAAACGCCACGCGAGGGCCTCCTTGGTTGTGATGTGGAGCACAATATTATGCAAGCGTGGTTATCGGGTCCATATAGAAAAGACTTTGTCGCCCAAGGGTTTCCCTTTATCGGAATAGCGGGTGTTCCCGCCTCCGGTGTGCCACCGCACCCGACTAAGATCGGCCGCGTGCCCCCGACAGTTGACCATGACGCCCGCCGCCGCGAGATCATCAGTTCGGTGTGGCGCCTCATCGCCGATGAAGGCCTCGACGCCGTCACCACCAGGCGTATCGCCGAGGCGACCGGCTACTCCAACGGCCTGCTGCGCTACTACTTCCCGGGCAAGGATGCCGTCGTCACTGCCGCCTTCGAGTTCATCTACGCAGCGACGAACGACCGCGCGCTTTTGGGCGACAAGGAAGATGAAGACGGCCGCCGCGGTCTGGCTGGGCTGGAGCGTCTGGCCCTGGAGATCCTTCCGCTCGACGACACCCGTCGCGCCGAGGCTCGCGTGGTCACCGCCTTCTGGCAACGGGCCATCACCCACGAGGACGAGGCGGCGATCCACGCTGACCGCATGGCAGGCTGGCGTGGTCACTTCCTCGACCGGCTCGCCGAAGCGGAGGCGGACGGTGAACTCGGTGGCCAGGCCCGCGCCACGGCACCGGAAGACATCATCGACGAGCTCATGACCCTGCTCATGGGGGCGCAGGTCTGGGCGGCGCTGCATCAGGAGGAATCGTCGCCGGAACGCCTGACGGGACAGCTCGACCGACTGATCCGCCGACTCCGCACCGCATGAGTCCATGCACCCGCACCCTGTAAACCTGCACGACACACGTTTTTCTACACGTGTACAAAAACGAATCTGCGACGCAACGGGCACGAAACACAGGGATTGTTCCATGGGCTCATGACAGTCACCGCACCCACAGCAACCACAGCCCCCGAAGCTCAGACAGCACCCACCGCCACCCGGCTCGAGACCCGCTACTTCAGCGAACCCGACATGATCGCCGCCGGCGTCAAGGACATGCCCGCCTGCGTCGACACCATGGAGGAGATGTTCTCCCTGCTCGGCAAGGGTGACTACCGCATGGCCGGCGGCAACAACAACTCCCACGGCGCCATGGTCATGTTCCCCGACGAGTCCCCGCACCCGCGCATGCCGAAGAACGGCCCCGACCGGCGCTTCATGGCCATGCCTGCCTACCTCGGCGGAGACTTCCACACCTCCGGCGTGAAGTGGTACGGCTCCAACGTCGAGAACCGCGCCAACGGCCTGCCCCGCTCGATCCACACCTTCGTCCTCAACGATGCCGACACCGGCGCCCCGTTGGCTATCATGAACGGTAACCTCCTGTCGTCCTACCGCACCGGCGCGGTCTCCGGCGTCGGCGCCCGCAACCTCGCGAAGCCCGGCGCCACCGTCGCCGCGGTCGTCGGTCCCGGCGTGATGGGCAAGACCGCCCTCGAGGCCTTCGCCGCCGGCGTACCGACGCTGGACACCGTGAAGATCAAGGGCCGCAGCCGGTCCGGCATCGACTCCTTCGTCGCCTGGGTCAAGGAGGCCCTGCCGCAGTTCACCACCATCGAGGTCGTGGACACCGAGGAGGAGGCCGTCCGCGACGCGGAGGTCATCGCCTACACCACCACCGCGCCCGCCGGAGCGTCCAACTACCCGGTCCTCGACCCGTCGTGGCTCTCACCCGGAGCCTTCGTCTCCGCACCGGCCTGCCTCAACATGCCGGACGAGTGGCTCTCCTCCGGTGCCGGACGCCTCGTCCTGGACAACCGCAGCCTCTACGAGTGCTGGCGCGAGGAATTCGGCGAGGACGCCTACGAGACCGTCGGCATCATCGGCAACAAGTTCCTCGCCCTCGAGGCGGACGGCACGCTCACCGACGGTGCCGCTGACCTCGCCGACGTCATCAACGGTGAGGTCGCCGGACGCCGCTCCGACGACGACATCGTCATCTACTCCGTCGGTGGCATGCCGGTCGAGGACGTCGCCTGGGCGACCACCCTGTACCGACGTGCCGTCGCCGAGGACATCGGCACCGTCCTGCCCGTCTGGGACTCCCCGGAGCTGGCCTGATGAAACACTACGATTACGTCGTCATCGGCTGCGGCTCCATCGGATCGATGGCGCTCTGGCAGCTCACCGAACTCGCACCGGACGCCAGCGTCCTCGGCATCGAACGCTTCGGACGCATCCACACCAAGGGTTCCTACTCCGGCGAATCGCGTCTGCTCCGCGTCGCCCTCAAGGAAGGCGGCGTCTACATCCCGCTGGTCCAGGAGGCCCGTCGCATGTGGTGCGAGCTCAACGAACGTACCGGACGGGACGTCTTCCTTCCCGTCGGCGCGATCAGTGTCGCCCCGGCCGATTTCCCGACCATGGTCGAGACCATGGAGGTCATCAACGCCCATGGACTGGACCACGAGGTCCTTGACGCCGAGCAGCTGGCCGAACGCTACCCGGCCTTCGCTGCGGCACCGGAGGGTGCCGACCCCGACGTCGCCATCATCGACCCGGCTGGCGGCGGGATCCGTCCCGAACTCGCCGTCGCCACCGCCCAACAGCTCGCTCTCGACGCCGGAGCCACCCTGTGGGACGGCACCCGCGTCCTCGCCGTGGAACCCGGGGTGGGGGAGGACGGCACCACCGTGATCCGTGTGGACGGTGCCGACGGGCCCGTCGAGGTCACCGCCGGCAAGGTCATCGTGGCCAACGGCTCCTGGGCTGCCGACCTCTACCCGGACCTCGCCGAGCACGTCACGGTGCACACCCTCCCGCTGACCTGGTACCTCCCGCTGCAGATCGCCGACTTCCTGCCGGAGAACCTGCCCATCTTCATGCGCGACATCACCACCTCAGGCGGCACGGTGTGGCACTGCTACGGTGCCCCGAGTCTCGACGGCTACAGCGTGAAGATCTCCCACGGCGACTTCAGCGGCGCCGCAGCCACGCCCGACGGTCTGGAGGAGTTGCGCACCGGCGTGCTGCCCGAGGTGCTAACGGAGGTTTTCGCCGAGCGTTCCTCCGCCTTCTTCGACGGCGTCCTCGATGACCCGGTGCGACTGACCCTGCACCACGACGGCTTCACCGCCGACCATGCCCCGATCCTCTCGACCGTGCCCGGGTCGAACGGGGCGGTCACCATCGCCACCGGTATGAGCGGAAACGGTATGAAGTTCGCCCCCGTATACGGGCGTATCAGCGCCGAGCTCGCCATCTCCGGGGAGTCGTCGTTGCGTCCTGCGTCCTTCGACTACCCGACCACGGACGCACCGCGCATCCCGAAGGACAACCACGTCACCAACATCTCCCGTGTCGTCAACACCCACAGTGCCTGAAAGGTCTCTCCCTCATGTCCCAGCACACCTCACCAGCGACGACAGACAACAAGGCTGCCGCATCCACTGAATCCGCCACGAACCTGTCCAGCGGCTCGCTGACCACGTCCTCCATCGTCTTCATGGTCATTGCCGCGGCCGCCCCGCTGACCGTCATCGGCGGCGCCCTGCCGATCGGCATGGCCTCCGGCAACGGTGCCGGCTACCCCACGATGTACGCCGTGGGCGCGGCCATCCTCATCCTCTTCTCCGTCGGCCTGACCACCATGTCGAAGTTCATCGACGAACCCGGCGCCTTCTACTCCTACGTGGAGACCGTCTTCGGCCGACGCCTCGGTATGGGCACCGCCTACCTCGCCCTGCTGACCTACACCGCCATCCAGTTCGCCGTCTACGGCTTCCTCGGTGCCCAGCTCTCGCTTCTCGTCGAACCGCTGGTGAGTATCCCTTGGTGGGTGTTCTCCCTGGCCACCGCCGGGGTCGTCGGCTACCTCGGCTACCGCAGCATCGAGCTGAGCTCCAAGGCTCTGGGCGTCCTGCTCATCGCCGAGATCGCCATCGTCGTGGTCATCGACATGGTGGTCGCAGGACGCGGAGGCGCTGAGGGGCTCAACGTCGACCCCTTCCTCCCGGAGAACATCTTCTCCGGCTCAATGGGTGTCGGTCTGATGCTGGCCATGGCCGGTTTCATCGGCTTCGAGTCCACGACCGTGTTCCGTTCCGAGGCCCGCGACCCGGACCGCACGATCCCGCGGGCGACCTACATCTCCGTGGCCATCATCGGCATCTTCTACACCGTTTCCGGCTGGGCCATCGTCCAGGCGTGGGGGACCGGTTCCGTGCTGGACGCCGCGACGTCCGACCCGGACGGCATGATCGCCACCACCGCAGAGAACTACCTCGGCGCCTGGGCCGGCCCGGTGGTCGACGTCCTGCTGCTGACCAGCCTCTTCGCCTGCGTCCTGTCGTTCCACAACGTGCTGACCCGCTACCAGCACGCCATCTCCCACAAGCGTGGCCTGCCGCGGAAGCTGCGCGCCGTGCACCTGACCTACCGCTCGCCGCACATGTCGTCCATCGTGCAGACCAGCACCATCGCCATTCTCACCGTGGTCTGCGCCATCGTCGGCATGGACCCGGTGGCCGAGATCTTCACCTGGTTCTCCGGCCTGGCGACCTTCACCATCGTCATCCTCATGCTGCTGGTGTCGGTGGCCGTGATCGTCTACTTCCGTTCCCGCCCCGAGCTGAAGCTCTCCGCCTGGAAGAAGACGATCGCCCCCGTCCTGGCCTTCCTCGGACTGGCCACCGCCTGCACGATCATTCTCACCAACCTGCCGGTGCTGGTCGGTGGCAGTCAGACGGTGGCGGTGCTCCTGGCACTGTCCGCGCCGGTCGCCTTCATCACCGGTGTCATCTGCTCCACCTTCGTCCCCGAGTATGACGACAAGGTCATCACCCGGAACATGGAGAAGCGGATGACGAAGGACGCCGGAGACACGTCCCGCTAGAGTGCCCCGACCAGCTCAGCCACGCGTTCGGCGGTGCCCCACGACAGGGTCACCCCGGCGCCACCGTGACCGTAGGCGGCGATGACCGGCACGCCGTACGGCAGTCCGCCGGGGACCTCGTCGTCGGTGAGGTGGCCCAGCCGGATCGTCGTGCGTCCCGGTCGCAGCCCTGCGCCGTGGCCGATGATCGGCAGCTCCTTCAGTTCCGGGACCAACGTCTCTGCGCGGTCCAGGATCGCCTCGGCGGTTTCCGCGTTCGGCTGGTCGTCCCAGGAGTCGACCTCCGAGACGCCGCCGACCACGACGTCCTCGCCGCGCGGCAGCACGTAGACCTGTGCGTCGACGTCGTCGGTGTCGGTGATCCACTCGGTGAGCTTGTTCTCGCCCTCGCCGTTGGCCATGAGGATCAGCTGGCCACGAATCGGGGTGACCTCGTCGTCGCCGCCGAGCAGTTCGCCACCACGGATACCGGTGCAGAGCACCACCGCATCAGGACGCTCCGCCGTCCCGATGTCCAGGACCAACGACTCGAGCGACTCGACGGTGCGCCACGTGAAGGCCACACCGGCGACCCGGCAGACATCCATCAACCAGGCGAGGTAGGCGGGGGTGTTGATCATCGGAAGCGTCGCCGTGACACCGCCAGGTACCAGCTCGACGGAGTCATCGCCGAGGACGGAGGACACCGGGTCGATCCAGTCGCGGTCCGGCGGGTCCAGGCGCTCGCGCACCGTGCCGCGGGACATCAGCACCGGCGGGACGTCGTCATCGAAGTCGATGAGGGCCGCGGAGTCCTCGTCGAGGTCGTTGTCCTCGTCCTCTGCGGCAGCCTCAGCCTGCTCGGCCAGGTCGGCGAGCTCGGCGAAGCGGGTCAGGGAACGCTCCAGCAGGTGGTCCGCGAGCTCGGACTTCTCCGAGCGGTAGGGGAACCACAGGCCACCGGCGACGGTGGAGACGGTGTCGCCCGGGCCCCGGTCGGCGACGACCGTGACCTCGTGGCCTGCCTCGGCAAGTTCGTGTGCGCAGCTCAGCCCGATGACGCCGGCGCCGATGACGGTAATCCTCTGTGTCATTTCCCCATTGTCGCATTGCTGCCTAAAACAATCCCCACCGATTCGCCGTTGATTCGGTCACACCCGGATGTATAGTTTGCTGAAACTTGTTTGTGGCTCCCGGAGGAGAGGGGCTGCACCTGCAGATCGGACGAACATCATGACTGCCCTGAACAACCGGCCCACCTCGAATCGGGCCTCACTGGTCCGCCGCGGCAGCGTTGCTGTCATGGCCGCCACGCTCAGCACCGGAATGGCCGTCGCCGCCGTGACCGTACCCGTCGCGGGTGCGGGCGTCGCGACAACGGGCACGGACACATCCACCGGGCAGCAGGACCATTTCGTCTCCTCCTGGGCCACCGCACCGACCGACGCCGTCACACCGATCGACGCGAACTTCAACCCCAGTCCGTCCTTCATCCAGGACCAGAGCTTGCGCATGGCCATCACCCCGCACCTGTCGGGAGGTAAGGCGAAGATCAAGCTGTCGAACCGCTACGGCGTCACCCCGGTGACCTTCAACAAGGTCACTGCCGGCCAGCAGGTCAACGGCGCGTCCGCCGAGGGAATCGTGCCGGTGACCTTCTCCGGCTCCCGGTCGGTGACCCTGCAGCCCGGGGCAGGAGATCACCAGCGACGCTACCGACCTCAACGTCACCACCTTCGAGCCTCTGCTGGTCAGCATGCACGTCAAGGGTCCTGTCGGCCCGCCGACGCAGCACTGGAACGCCAACGCCACGTCCTACATGTCCCCGGTCGGTTCCGGCGACAAGACCTCCGAGACCTCCGGACGCGCCTACTCCCAGAAGGTCGGCGCCTGGCAGTACGTCACCGGCCTGTCCGTCGAGGCGTCCCAGGATGCCGGCGCGATCGTCGCCTTCGGTGATTCCATCACCGATGGCTTCGTCGGTTCCGGTCGCGTGCCGATCCCGTCGGACGCCGCGGTCAACGACACCAACCACCGTTACCCGGACGCCCTGCAGCGCCGTCTCAGCGACGAGGGTGCCCCGGTCTCCGTGGTCAACGCCGGTATCGGTAGCAACCAGCTGCTGGTCAATGCTGAGCCGCTGTTCCTCGGCGCTGCCGGTGTCGACCGCTTCAAGCGGGACGCCCTGGACCTGCCGGGTGTCTACGGTGCGCTCGTGTTGATCGGCATCAATGACCTGGGGCTGAACCCGTTGGTCACCACCGACAAGATGATCGCCGGTTACAAGGACCTGATCCGTCAGGCGCGCGCCCAGGGCAAGAAGATCTGGTTGGGGACGATCGTCCCGGCGTCGGACGCCCTGGTGGACGGCACGTTGCTGGCGCCGAACAGCAACCGGATCCGCAACGAGATCAACGACTGGATCCGTACCCAGGACCTGGCCGACGGCTTCGTGGACTTCGACGCTGCCCTGCGCGACCCGAACAACCACGCGGTCATGCGCGCCGACTACTCCAGCCCGGACCGCCTGCACCCGAACCCCGCCGGCTACCAGGCGATGGCGGACGCCGTGGACCTGGCGATCATCCGGAAGTAGGCCCCGTCCGCGGTGACCCTCCTCCAGCACGAAATAACCACGCCTAGGGGTACGGTTTCAGCCCGAAAGCGTACCCCTAGGCGTGGTTATTTCTCGTCGGGCGCAGGGACTGCCGCGCCTAGACCCACTCGCCGGCCCGGAGCACTGCGCTGACCTCGAGCGTGCAGGGGACGTCGTCGGCTGTATCAGCGTCCGGTGTGGTGAGGACGACCAGGTCAGCCCGGGCTCCTGGCTGGATTCCTGTAGCGGGTAGCCCCAGTGCGCGGGTAGGGGTCAGCGAGGTTTGCTGGACTGCAGTGAGCAGGGCTCCGTCCTCCGGGTCCTCACCGGCATCCTGGGCATTGGCCAGCGCGAAGCGGAAGAGCTGGTCCATCGTCGCGGTGCTGCCAGCGATGGTGTCGGTCCCGGCGATCCTGGCGATGCCGTCGACGACGTCCACAGACATCGCCCCGAGGTGGTAGGCGCCGTCCGGCATGCCGGCTGCCGCCATCGCATCGGTGACCAGGGAGACCCGGCCCGCGCCAGACGAATCCGCACCGACCCGGGCGCACACGTTCCGGTACACCGCCGGGTGCAGGTGCACCCCGTCGCCGATCATCTCCACCGTCACGCGCGGGTCCTCGACCAGCGCAGTTACCGGCCCCGGCTCGCGGTGGTGCACCGGACGCATCGCGTTGAACAGGTGCGTTCCGCCCCTCGCACCGGCCTCGATCGCCGCCACGGTCTGATCGTAGGTGGCGTCGGTGTGTCCGACCGCGGCGACCGCCCCCTCTTCGACGACCTGCGTGATGGCGTCCAGGGCGCCGTCGAGCTCGGGCGCGATGGTGACCATCCGGATCGTCCCGTCGGCGGCGTCGAAGACCCGGGAGATCTCCGCAGTGTCCGGCGCCCGCAGCGCGGTCGGGTCGTGCGCACCGCACTTGTGCGTGGACAACCACGGGCCCTCCAGGTGGATGCCCGCCAACGTGCCGTCGGCGACCTGCGGGGCGAGTGTCTCGACCTGGCGTAGCAAGTCACCCGGGTGGGCGGACACCAACGAGGCGATGATCGAGGTGGTGCCATGCCGGGCGTGGGTGTCGATGCTGGTGGCAACAGCAGAAGGGTCGGTGGCGCAGTCCGGGAAGGCTCCGCCGCCACCGCCGTGGACGTGGGTGTCGACGAAGCCGGGGACGATCGTGGCGTCGCCCAGGTCTTGCACATCGCTACCCGACTGTGGCTGACCAGAGCCTACCGCGGTGACCACGGAACCCGTGACCTCGACCCATCCGGGACGCAACACTTCATCCCCGGTGACCACCGCAGAAGCGGTGAGGATCATGTGGTTCACACCCCCTGCCAGGTCGGCTTCGACGCGTACACGTGCCGGTAGTAGTCGGCGAGCTGCAGACGGGACGCCGCTGCCTCGTCGATCACCACGGTGACGTGCGGGTGGTGCTGCAGGATCGTCGCCGGCCAGAAAGCGCTGACAGCGCCTTCGGCGAGCTGGCGCACCGCCTCGGCCTTCGCCGCACCATCGGCGATGAGCACCACGTGCCGGGCCTCCATGATCGTGCCCAGGCCCTGGGTAAGGCAGTGCGTCGGTACCGCGTCGATGTCGCCGTCGAAGAACCGGGCGTTGTCTTCCCGGGTCTGCGGAGTCAACGTCTTGATCCGGGTCCTGGACGCCAGCGAGGAACTGGGCTCATTGAAGGCGATGTGGCCGTCGGTGCCGATGCCGAGGATCTGCAGGTCGACCCCACCGGCCGCGACGATGGCGGCATCGTAGGACGGACCGGCGGCGGCGAGGTCATCCGCCAGACCGTCCGGCCCGTGCACTGCGTCGTCGGCGAAGTCGACGCGGGAGGTGAACTCGCGGCGGATGACGTTGGCGTAGCGCTCCGGGTGGTCGGCTTCCAGGCCGACGTACTCGTCGAGGGTGAAGGCCGTGGCGCGGGCGAAGGAGACCTCGCCGCGGTCGAATCGTGCAGCCAGGTCGTCGTAGATCGGCAGCGGTGATGACCCGGTGGCCAGGCCGAGGACTGCGGCGGGGTTCTCCCGCAGCAGGTCGGTGATGGCTTGGCCGATGAGTTCCCCGGCGGAGGTGGTGTCGGGGAGGATGACAATTTCCATGTTTTGTTAGCTCCCGTTGTCGTTGACGGTGAAGAGCGGGTTCATCGCGGTGACCTCGGTACCCGCCCCGGTGAGCGGCTCGACGGTGGCATCGCGGGCGTCCATGATGACGACCGGCACCACGGTGGGGTGCCCCGACTGCTCGACGGAGGAGACGTCGTAGGTGATCATCGTCTGACCCATTTTGACGGTCTCGCCCTTGGCGACGTGGGTGGTGAAGCCCTCGCCCTTCAGGTTCACTGTGTCGATGCCGAGGTGGACGAGTACGCCCTTCTTGTCCGGGGTCAGGATCGCGAAGGCGTGCGGGAACAGCTGCATGACCTTGCCGGCAACCGGCGCGACGGCGGTGACGTTCTCGTTCGGCGGCTGGATCGCCACGCCGGGCCCGACGGTGCCCTCGGCGAAAGTCTTGTCCGGGACCTCGGTGATGTCCACGGCGGTTCCGGGGATTGGGGCCAGGACGGTGAGCGGGTCATGGTCCAGAGCAGATGTTGCGGCGATCGTCGTGTTGATGGAATTGCTGACGGCGCCGCCCGCGTACGAGAAGTCCGAGTCCGGTCCGAACTCGTCGGAGAATTCATCCTTCTGCGCGGTGCTTTGGTTGCTCCCGGGGTTCGCCAGCGCAGCCTTGATGTCGTCCTTCAGCGAGTCAGACTGGGCGCCGAAGACCGCCTGCACGTTGTTGCCGACCTCCAACACACCGGAGGACCCCAGTGCCGTCAGTGCCTGCTTGTTGACCAGGGATTTGTCGGCAACCTCCATGCGCAGGCGGGTGATGCAGGCGTCCACGTGGACGAGGTTGTCGCGTCCTCCGAAGGCGGCGATGAGCTGTTCGCCGCGCGGTGAGGAAACACTGGTGCCGCCACCCGAGCTCCCGTCTCCGTCGCCGTCGGTGTCTTCGCCGTACTGGGCTGCCTGCGATGCCTCGAAGTCCTCGTCGGTCAGACGGCCTGGGGTGCGCAGGTTCCACTTGACGATGACGAAGCGGAAGAGCACGTAGTACAGCACCGCAAACCCGAGCCCAATGCCCACGAGCAGCAGAATATTCTGAGCCGCCGGCGCTCGTCCGTAGAGCACCAAGTCGATAAGACCTGCAGAGAAAGAGAAGCCGAGGTGGATGTCCAGGGCGTTGGTGAGGGCCAAGGACAGTCCAGTGATGACCGCGTGCAGGACATACAGCGGGAACGCCAGGAACATGAAGGCGAACTCGAGAGGCTCAGTGATGCCCGTGAGGAAGGCGGTCAGACCGGCGGCGCCGAAGACGCTCACAGCGACCTTCTTCTGTTTGGGCTTGGCCACGTGGATCATCGCCAGGGCAGCGGCCGGCAGACCGAACATCAGAATCGGGTAGAAGCCGGAGGTCAGAGTACCTGCGGTGACGTCACCTGCGTTGAAGCGGGTCAACTCTCCAGTGGCGACACCGCCGTCGGTGGGGTATTCGCCGTAGATGAACCAGATGAAGGTGTTGATGAGGTGGTGCAGACCCAGCGGGATCAGCATGCGATTGGCGAAGCCGTAGACGAAAGCGCCTAGGGCGCCGGAGGCTGTGATGTACTCGCCGAAGCTGGTCAGGACGCTGTTGAATGCAGGGAAAAGGTAGGACAGTCCAAAGCCGAGGAATAGCGTGCTCAGGGAGACCACGATCGGCACAAAGCGTCGTCCACCAAAGAAAGCGAGATACTGCGGTAGCTCAATGTTGTAGTACCTGTCGAACAGCCAGGCGGTGATCAGGCCGACGAGGATGCCGCCGAAGACCTGGTAATCGATCATCAATTGTTCGCCGTCGCCGTCGGTGATCCCCTCCAGGACGACGGGGGACATCGCCTCGAACACGGCCTGCATGACGAGGTAACCGGCGACGGCGGCCAGCGCGGTGGAGCCATCCGCCTTCTTCGACATGCCGATGGCCACGCCGACGGCGAAGAGGAATCCCAGGTTGTCGAAGAGGGCACTTCCTCCGGCGTTCATTGCGTCGAAGAACGGTCCAATGACTGTGATGTCGGAACCACCGAGCATGTCGTCTTCGCCGAGCCGCAGCAGGATACCTGCGGCGGGCAGCACCGCAATCGGCAGCATCAACGCCTTACCGAACCGTTGGAGGTGGGCGAAGCCTGGTATTCGCAGGCCCTTTTTCTTCTTGACGTCGGTTGACGCCGTCGTTGGTGTGGACACGAGCGGTCTCCTCTGCTGGGTCAGTGGCACCCACGGCGAATGCTTCACCGTGAGAAAGCCTTGGACCCATAGTGGACTCGGCCCATGACCACCGCAAGGAGAGGGTGAAGAGCTGGGAAGATTCGGTTGTTCACGTTGCGGAGTCGTAAAACTTAGTCCAGTGGTCTTGATTCATAAAGTGATCTGTGTCTCAATGGTTTGGTGACCAAATACCACGATGTGCGCGATCAGCTTCTGGACCGTCTGGACACCATGTCCGCCGGTACCCAGTTCCCGCCTGAGAGGGAACTGGCCCAGGAAATCGGTGTTTCGCGGATGACACTGCGCAGGGCCATCGATGATCTCGTGGCCACCGGGGTGGTGCGACGACGTCACGGCGCGGGAGTTTTCGCCACCGGTCCGAAGATGGACCAGTCGTTGGTAGCCAGTTCATTCACCGAGGACATGCGTGCACGCGGTCTGGAACCTGGCTCCCGCATCCTCGAGTTCCAGGTCTCTCCGGCGGGCACACGCGTCTGCCGGCGACTTAACCTGCCCGAAGGTTCCGACGTGATCACCGTGACCCGACTGCGGTTGGCGGACGGTGAGCCCATCGCGCTCGAAGAGCTCAATGTTCCACGGCGCCTTCTCCCGAATCTGGAGCCTGCTGATCTCGAGGACGTCTCCTTCTACGAACTCCTCCGGGAGCAGCTGAGCATCGAGATTGCCCGTAGCGTGCAGACCATCGAGCCCACGGTGCTCGACGCCGAGGAAGCCGAGCATCTCACTGTGGCGGTACGCAGTCCGGCGCTTCTGTTTGAACGGGTGTCGTCCAGTGCCGCGGGCATTCCGGTCGAACTGGTCCGTTCTGTCTACCGCGGTGACAAATACAAGATCAGAACGGAGCTTGTTGTCCCCGGTATCCAGTCGACTGACGGTAGGACGGAGAAGTCATGATCATCGCCGGCCTGATGACGGGAACGTCAGCGGATGCACTTGATGTGGCACTGGTGGAGTTTGGCCTCGTCGTAGATGACACAAACTCTGTCACCGCTACCGAGGGCGGAGAGCTCACGATGCGACTGCTGGCGTTCCGCGCAGTTCCCTTCGACCAGGAGCTACAGCACGACATCCTACGACTTCTGAACCCTGAACCTATTGAACTTCAGTTGGTCAGCAGTGTGGATGCACGCCTCGGGCAGGCGTGCGCGGACGCGGTCAGCCACCTCAACTCAGAAACCGGAGTCGCCTGCGACCTGGTGGTATCGCACGGACAAACCGTCCGTCACGATATCGCCGATGGAAAAGTCACCTCCACTCTCCAGTTGGGCCAGCCAGCCTGGATCGCAGAGACCACCGGTTCCCCTGTCCTCTCCGACATCAGAGCAAGAGACGTTGCAAGCGGAGGCCAGGGGGCGCCTCTGGTCGGCATCTTGGACCATCTCCTGATGTCCGGGAACGATACCCCCACCGCGATGCTCAATCTGGGCGGCATCGCCAATATCACCGTGGTGGCACCGGGAGAAGAACCGGTCGCCTTCGATACCGGTCCGGCGAACGCACTCATTGACGTCATGGCCCGTCACATCAACGGTGATTCTCACAGCATTGACCGGGACGGTGCACTCGCAGCACGCGGAACCGTTGACCACGACCTGCTGACGCAGCTTCTCGCCGACCCCTACTACACCCTGCCCGCACCGAAGTCGACCGGGAAAGAACACTTCCACCAGGAGTATCTGAGAGAGCAGCTTCAGGGGTATCCCGATGTGGACGACCTCGACGTCATCGCCACCGTCACCGCACTGACGGCGAATACTGTGGCCGATGCCTGCCATGCTCACGGGGTTAAGGAGGTGGTGGCTTCTGGTGGCGGCACTCGCAATCCCACCCTGATGGCGCAACTTCAGGAGTACCTCGGTCCCGAAGTGACACTGAAGACCACGGACCAGGTTCTGGGGCTTCACGAGGGGGCGAAGGAGGCATGTCTGATGGCCTTGCTCGGCTGGCTGAGCTGGCACGGACTCGACGCCACCCTCCCCAGCCTCACCGGCGCAGACCATGGAACGATCGCAGGCCGTTTCTCACCCGGAGGCGGACCGCTGCGACTCCCCACCCCACTCGACCAGATGCCCTCGCACCTCCGCGTACTCCAATGAACAGGAAAGAGAACTGACATGCAGACCCTCGACCTTGTCGTCATTGTCCTCTACCTCGCCGCAACCGCCTGGCTGGGTTTGAAATTGAGTGGACGCCAGACCGGCCTCAAGGACTACTTCGTCGGCGGCCGGGAGTTGCCGTGGTGGGCCGTGTGCTTCTCGGTCGTCGCCACGGAAACCAGTGCGCTGACCGTCATCGGCATCCCGGTGATGAGCTATCTCGGCGACATCAACTACCTGCAGCTCGGGCTGGGCTACATCCTGGGACGCATTGTGGTCGCCTTCTTCATGCTTCCCAGATACTACGACGGTGAGATGATCACCGCCTACGCCTACCTCGGCAAACGCTTCGGTCGGACGACGCAGTCCACAGCAGGAATCACTTTCCTGTTCACACGCCTACTCGCGGATGGCGTTCGTGTCCTCGCCGCCGCGATCCCAGTCAACGTGATCCTCAACGGTGTCGGGATCAACACGAACTACTTCACCATCATTGTGGTGCTTTCCGTGGTCACGATCGCCTACACCTTCATCGGTGGTATCAAGGCCGTCGTCTGGGTCGACGTTGCGCAGATGCTCCTCTACGTAGTCGGCGGCGTGCTGGCACTCATCGCCATCACCGTCGCCACGGACGGCAGCTGGATTGGCGATGCTGCCGACGCCGGCAAGTTCACGATGTTCGTGTTCGAGGGCAACCCGATTTCCAATGATGCGTCTTTCATCGCCTCATTGCTCGGCGGTGCCGTCTACGCCATGGCATCCCATGGCTCGGATCAGCTTATCGTGCAACGACTGCTGGCCTGCCGTTCCAAGGTCGAGGCGCAGAAGGCACTCATCTGGTCCGGCATCGTCGTTTTCTTCCAGTTCCTGCTCTTCCTGCTGGTGGGACTTGCACTCTGGACCTACTACAACCACGCGAGCCCCAGTGAGCTGGGGTTGAGCCGCGACGACGAGATCTTCCCGCACTACATCGTGGACGGACTTCCCCCGGGAGTGTCCGGACTGCTGTTGGCCGGCATTCTTGCTGCGGCAATGTCGACACTGTCCTCGTCGCTGTCGGCGCTGTCGTCCTCAACGGTCAACGACGTCTATGCCCGGTTCAAGAAGACGCCCATCACCGACGAACAGGGCCTACGGGTAGGCAGGTGGGCAACGATCATCTGGGGCATCGCCTTCATCGCGCCGGCGACGGTCTTCGAAACCGACGAGGGGAACATCGTCGTGCTGGCACTCGGCATCGCCGGCATCACCTACGGTGGCCTGTTGGGGGCCTTCGTCTTCGGGATCATCAACAAACGGGCCCAGGCTTCGGACGTCAATATTGCGTTCATCCTGGCTGTCGCCGTCAACGCCTTCTTCTTCATCATGGAGAGCTACGTGACCGGCGAGGTATGGGTGGCATGGCAGTGGTACCCGCTGCTCGGTGTGATCGTGATCTGCGTTGTCGGTGGCCTGCTTTCGCTGCGTCATCCCAGGGCGTCGGAGAGCGTCGACACGTCGGCCGGGACGTCCGCCGAGAAGCTGCGGAGTAACGAGAGGATGGAGTGATGACGAACCCGACGTCCGCACACCCGGAATCATCCGGCCTCCCGCCCACCGAACAACGCAATCCCCGCAGTGAGAACCTGGATGACCTCGATACCCGAGGGGTGCTCCAGTTGTTGACCACCGAGAGCCAGGCGGCGGTGGACGCTGTGAATGCGGCGCTCGATGAACTGACCGAAGCCGTTGACGTGGCCGCTGAACGGATGCGTCGCGGCGGAACGGTCCACTACTTCGGGGCCGGTACCTCCGGACGCCTCGGGGTGCTGGACGCCAGCGAACTGAAGCCGACGTTCAATCTCGAACCGGGCCGCGTGGTGGCACATATCGCCGGGGGACCCGCAGCAGTGACTGAGGCCGTGGAGAACGCCGAGGACTCCATGGAGGAGGGACGCCATGCCTCCGAGGAGCTAGGGGAGAACGATGTCGCGGTCGGCATTGCTGCCAGCGGGTCGACACCTTATGTCGGCGGAGCCTTGGAAAATGCCCGGAAGAACGGGGCATACACCGTGTTGATCTCCAACAACCCCGGAGCTCCACTCGCCGCCAATGCGGATATCCACGTGGCACTCTCGACTGGGCCCGAGGTGGTCACCGGCTCCACCAGGCTGAAAGCCGGCACAGCACAGAAGCTGGTGCTCAATGGCTTTTCCACGGCATTGATGATTGCGCTGGGACGGACGTGGAACAACCTCATGGTGTCGGTGGTCGCAACCAATGAGAAGCTCCGGGCACGCACACTGAGGATCCTCGGTGAAGCCGTCGATCTGGATGAACCCGAGGCCCGCGAACTCCTGGAGGAATCCGGAGGGGACCTGAAGACCGCCATCGTCAGTGCATTGGCAGAGGTCTCCGCCGAGGAAGCATCCTCGCTGCTGACCGGGAATGCGCAGTCAGTGCGGGACGCGATTGCCTCCGCATCCGCGACGCAGAAGCGGAGTCCGCAGGAATGACTGCTGTCCTGGGGATCGATATCGGTGGCTCTGGCAGCCGGATTGCGCTGAAGCAGTTTCTGGAGGGCCCAGGTACACGACCGGAACAGGTCGACAGTACTGATCGATTCGAGCTGCAAGGTCCCCGCGTTCAGGTGAGTTCCACCGGAAGTTCGGTGTCTGATCTGACCACGCATCTGCTGGAGACAGCCGCTGAGAATTGGCCCGACCTGTGGCGTGATGTGGTGGCCGTCGGCGTAGGTGCGACCGGGGTGGCTTCACTCGTTACGGATCCCGCGGCGCTTGCGACGCACCTCGGTGGAGAGGTCGGCAAGCCTGTCGCTCTCGCGACCGATGCGGTGACGGCACACCTCGGTGCGCTGGGAGGTGAAGGTGGAGCTGTCTCGGTCCTCGGGACCGGGGCAATTGCTGTCGGGCATCCTGGTCCCGACGTCGAGGGAGTGTTTACTCCGCAGTGGCGCCGGGTGGACGGCTGGGGTCACCTGCTGGGGGACCGGGGCGGAGGCGCATGGGTCGGTCGACAGGGACTGACCATGGCGCTGCGGGCCCATGATGGAGTGGAGTCAGCCAGCGGCAGTGAGGCGCTTCTGGCAGCGGCGATTCGTCGCTTCGGCTCCCCCGAGGTCTGGCCCGGCCAGTTCTATACCAGGGATGACCGGGCGGGACTCCTGGCCGAGTTCGCCCGGGACATCGTTGATCTGGCTGGCAACGGCGAACCCGCTTCCGTAAAACTCCTGACGGAGGCCGGACGCGAGGCTGCCAGGAGTGGATTGGCCTCCCTGGCGCAGGATTGCCCGCCACTGTTGGTTCTCTCGGGAGGGCTCGCCCGCGCCAGCGCTGTTCTGAGAGCAGGTTTCAGGGCGGAGGTCGCCGAAGATGGTCGAGGAGTCTCAGTACGAGATTCAGCAGGCGACCCCCTGGACGGCGCGCTGGCTCTAGGGCAACAGGCATCATCAGGGAAGATCCAACCGCAGGAGGGGATGATCTGGGTCTGGACCCCTGTGCGTCACTGCAGTCCAACGCCAGTTGCTCCCCAGCGTTTTTAAAGTCGACCGCTCAAGTCGTAGTGGAGGCGCCCGGTTGCTCCTGACCCAGGAGCCGCGTGAGCTCATCGAGCGCTTCGGCCGAACCCTGGTCGGCCGGGGTCATCACCTCGAGGCGGTGGTCCGGCTCCTCTGCCTGGAGCCAGAGCTGGAAGTTGACCGTGAGGTCACCGACGGCGGGGTGCCGGAAGTGCTTCACCCCTGAGGTGCAGGCGCTCACCTTCCCCGTCGCCCACAGGGACGCAAAGTCAGCGTCCTTCATGCAGAGCTCGCCGACGAGTTCGGCCATTCGGGCGTCGTCAGGGTACTTGGCGCTGATGAACCGCAGGTAGGACACGTAGCTGCTGGCCTCGGCATGCCAGTCGGAGTACGTCTCGCGTACCTGGGGGTCGAGAAACAGAAGTCGCGGCAGCGAGGGACGGGTCCCCGGATCCGAGGTGTCGAACGGAAGATGAGGTGCCAGCAGCGCATGACCGGTCGGCGTCCACGCCAGGGCGTCACTGCGTCGTCCCAGCAGGACTGCCGGCATGTCGCCGAGTGCTTCCAACAACGCGAGGGACTGCGGATTCGGGGTTTCGGCGGGCGGCCGTGTCGTCGGTGCCGTCCGGGTAGGGTTGGCGAGGTCCAGGAGATGCTCCGTCTCCGTGGACGACAGTTGAAGGGCGCGAGCCAGTGCGAGAAGCACCTCATCGGACGCGTTGTGGGCCTGCCCCTGTTCGAGTCGCACGTAGTAGGCGACCGACACTCCGGCGAGCTGGGCAACTTCTTCGCGGCGCAGCCCGGGCACCCGTCGGCGACTGCTCCGGGTCCCGACGCTGGCAGTCTCCGGGCTGATCGCATCCCGGCAGGACTTCAGGAACTCGCCGAGGCTGCCGGATCCGGAAGCAGGAACAGAACTGGTCATGACATGAAGTCTAGAAGCATTCGGGGACCGCGAGCATGACCCTGCCAGTGGTACCACTGCCGGTCGCACGACCAGCCGGGGTCTGGCAGGGGGACGCGAAGACGACGACACTGGCGGGAAGCAGAGGACACCACATCACAGGAGGACGCATGAAGGACTACCGCTCGACCGCGCTGATCGTCGGCGTCAACGGGATCGCTGGCTCGGAGATCGCGCGACAGCTGTCGATCAGGAACGACTGGACGGTCTACGGGCTCTCGCGCTCGGAGCACGAGCTCCCTCAGGGCGTGCGGCAGGTGACCGCGGATCTCCAGGACGCGGATGACGTCGCCCGCGCACTCAAGGACCTCCGGCCCACGCACGTGTTCATCACCGTGTGGTCGCAGCAGGAGAATGAGGCGGAGAACATCCGGGTCAACGGTGCGATGCTCCGTAATCTCTTCGATGCACTGTCACCGGCAGGGACAGTCGAGCATGCTGCTCTGATGACCGGGCTCAAGCACTACATGGGGCCGTTCGAGGCATTCGGAACCGGAGAGATGAGCGAGACCCCGTTCCGTGAGGAGTCTCCGCGTTTGAGCACGCCGAACTTCTACTACGCCCAGGAGGACGAGCTTTTCGCCGCTGCCGAGCGGGACAATTTCACCTGGAGTGTCCACCGTGCACACACGGTGACCGGATACGCCGTCGGCAATGCCATGAACTTCGCGCTGACGCTCGCCGTGCATGCCGCCATCGCCCGGGAGTCCAATGAGCCCCTGGTGTTCCCCGGCACCGAACTCGTCTGGAACTGCCTGACGGACCTGACCGATTCCCGGGCGGTCGCCGAGCAGATGATCTGGGCGTCGACGACTCCGGGCATCGGGAACGAGGCCTGGAACGTGACCAACGGCGAGGTTTTCCGGTGGCGTTGGCTGTGGCCACGTCTGGCGGATGCGCTCGGTGTCGACTGGGAGGGACCGGGTTCCGAGCCTCGTGCTCTCGTCGACCGGATGGAGGGGAAGGAGAAGCTCTGGGGCGAGATCGCCGACAAGTACGACCTCAAGGAGTCACAACTGGACCGGGTCGCGTCCTTCTGGCACACCGACAGCGACCTCGGTGTGGAGGTCGAGGTCGTCGCGGACATGACCAAGAGCCGTCTGGCCGGGTTCTCGACGTACATCAGTACCGAGCAGGCGATCCTCGAGCTCTTCGACCGTTATGAGCAGGACGGACTGGTGCCGCCGCGTCCGGCATCTACTTCTTGATCGACAGCAGTCGCTTGTTCACGAACTCGTCCATGCCCAGCGGGCCGAGCTCACGGCCGTAGCCGGAACGCTTCACACCGCCGAAGGGCATCGACTCTGTCTCCGGAGCGCCCTGGTTCACACCGGTCATGCCGGCCTCCAGACCCGCGGCGAAGGCCTCGGCGCGGCCCTCCTCCACGGCGAACACAGTGGACCCCAGGCCGTACTGGGTGTCGTTGGCCAGGGTGAGGGCCTCCTCGTCGGAGCTGACCTTGTACACCTGGACGACCGGGCCGAAGAACTCCTCGTAGTAGATCTCCGAGCCGACCGGCACGTCGGTCAGCACCGCCGGGGACACGAAGAATCCTCCGGCCAGGGCACTCCCGGCCTCGGCGCTGAGCCGCTCTCCGCCCACGTGCAGCGTGGCACCGGCCTCGACCGCGGAGCCGATCTGCGCGACGATCTTGTCGGCCGCGGCCTCGGAGGACATCGGCCCGAAGGCCTTCTGCTCGGTGATGTCCTGGATGTCCGCCGGGTTCGCCGCCGCCAGGTCACCGACCTGCACCACGGCCTCGTTGACGAACTCGTCGTAGAGGTCCTCGTGGACGATGATCCGCTTGTTGGAGTTGCAGGCCTGGCCGGTGTTCTCGAGTCGCACCGCCAGTGCGTCCCGCGCTGCGGCACGGGCATCGTCGGATGACAGGATCACGTACGGGTCGGAACCGCCGAGCTCCAGCACGGCCTTCTTCAGCGCGCCACCGGCCTGGGCGGCGATGGCGGCACCGGCGCGCTCCGAACCGGTGAGGGAGACACCCTGCACCCGCGGGTCCTTGATGATCTCCGAGACCTGGTCGTGGGTGGCGAAGAGGTTGGTGTACACACCCTCGGGGACGCCGGCGTCCTTCATCAGGGTCGCGATCGCCAGTGCGGACTCCGGCACGCTCTCGGCGTGCTTCAGCAGGATGGTGTTGCCCAGCATCAGGTTCGGCGCGGCGAAGCGGGCGACCTGGTAGTAGGGGTAGTTCCAGGGCATGATGCCCAGCAGCACGCCGACGGGGCGGCGCTGCACCACGGTGCGGGACTCCTCGGTGTCCTCCAGGACCAGGTCCGCAGCGAGCTTCTCGGCGTTCTCGGCGTAGTAGCGGAAGATCTCGCCGCTGAACTCCGCCTCGCCGACGGCCTCCCCGGCGGGCTTGCCCATCTCGCGGGTGATGATCTCGCCGAGCTCCTCCTTACGCTCGATGAACAGGTCGGCGACCTTGTTCACGATGTCGGCGCGCTCGGCGATGCTCAGGGCGCCCCAGGACGCACCGGCCTCGGCGGCCGCACTGGTGGCGGCGGCGACCTCGTCGTCGGTGCAGTAGGCGTACTCCTTGACGGTCTCTCCGGTGGTGACGTTGATGCTGCGGTAGACGGGGTTGCTCATGATGGTTCTCCTGTCGTTCGTGATGTTGCCGCTACGTGCGAGGCTACAAGTCATCACGCCCGGATCCCCGTCGAGAAGATCTCCGCCTCGGCGGGCCCGGCTACCAGTGGTAGTTCCTACTCCGCGAAGGCGTAGTCGGTGTAACCGACCGCGCCGGGGGAGTAGAACGTGGACGGATCCGGCTCGTTCAGGGACAGACCGTCCTGCCAGCGGCGCACCAGATCCGGGTTGGCGATGAGCTGGCGTCCGACGACGGCGGCGTCCGCCAGGTCGTCCTCCACGATGTGCACGGCTTCGTCCCGGCCGGTGATCTGCGAGAAGCCGCTGTTCAGCAGGAAGGTGCCGTTGAAGCGTCCGCGCAGGTGCGCGACCAGGTCGCCGTCGATGTCCTTGTGCAGCACCGACAGGTAGGCGGGGCCGACCTCGTTGAGACCGTCGATGAGCGCATCGTAGGTGGCGAGGACGTCCACCCGGTCGTCCTCCAACACACCCTGGATGCCGTGCTCGGGGGAGATGCGCACGGCGGTGCGTCCTGCGCCGATCTCCTCGGCGACCGCGCGCACGACCTCGGCGGTCAGTCGCGTACGGTTCTCCGGGGAGCCACCGTAGGCGTCCCCGCGGTGGTTGGAGGACGCACCGAGGAACTCGTGCAGCAGGTAGCCGTTGGCGCTGTGGATCTCTACGCCGTCGACACCGGCGTCGACCGCGCGACGGGCGGCGGTGACGAACTCCTCGATGATCCGCGGAATCTCCTCGGTGCCGAGCTCACGGGGAACACCGCCCTCCTCCTTGCCGGAGAAGCCGCGGACCGGGCCGCCGACGGCGATCGCACTCGGGGCCTCCGGCTCCGCACCGCGCAGCAGGTCGGGGTGGGAGGTGCGTCCACCGTGCATGATCTGCATGACCAGGGTGCCGCCCTTGGCGTGCACGGCCTCGGCGACGCGGGCCCATCCTTCGGCATGCTCGGTGCTGGCGATGCCGGCCTGGCCGGGGAAGGCGCGGTTGCTGAAGGCGGGGAAGGTGCCCTCGGTGACCACCAGTCCGGAGGACGCGCGCTGGCTGTAGTACTCGGCATGCAGTTCGGTGGGGTTGCCGTCCTCGCCGGAGCGCTGGCGGGTCAGCGCTGCCATCGTGACGCGGTTGTTCAGCTTCAGGTCTCCAGCGTCGAGGGAGTCGAAGAGCGAGGTCATGCAGTGGTCTGTCCTTTCGAGGAGGTTCTGGTGCGTTGAGTCCAACGGGTCCAACCCGCGAGACGCCGGTGCTATTCCGGGTTCCCCGCAGGGGTCTTCACTTTTGTCATCAAACGTGCTACATCCCAGTCGTGCGGATGTTACTGGTGTGACTGATGTGGTTTCGACCGTCCGCCTGACACAACTCCATATGACTCGACAGGAGAATCCCTCATGCAGAATCCCACGATGAGCCAGAGGCTCTGGGCCGAATTTCTGGGGACGTTCTGGCTGACCTTCGGTGGCTGTGGTTCCGCCGTCCTCGCCGCCAGCGTCATCTCGGACGGCACCATCAACATGGGCATCGGCTTCCTCGGTGTGGCACTAGCCTTCGGTCTGACCGTGGTCACGGGCGCCTACGCCCTGGCCCACATCTCCGGAGCCCACTTCAATCCTGCGGTCACGCTGGGCTGCGCCGTCGCCAAGCGCATCGAATGGTCGGCCGTGGTGCCGTACTGGATCACCCAGATCATCGGCGCGAGCGTCGCCGGCGGCGTCCTGTATGTCATCGCCAATGGGAAGGACGGCTTCAGTGCCTCCGAGTCCGGCTTCGCCACCAACGGTTACGGTGAATTCTCCCCTGACGGCTACTCGATGGTCGCCGTCCTGGTCACCGAGGTCGTGCTGACCGCGGTATTCCTGTGGGTCATTCTCGGGGTCACCTCGAACAAGGCCCCGGCCGGGTTCGCGCCGTTGGCCATCGGCCTGACGCTGACCCTGATCCACCTGATCTCGATCCCGGTGTCCAACACCTCGGTCAACCCGGCCCGTTCGCTCGGTGTCGCCTGGTTCGCGGGTGGGGACGCTCTCGGCCAGGTGTGGCTGTTCATCGTCGCCCCGCTGCTCGGGGCCGCGATCGCCGGGGTCAGCCATGCGGCGCTGACCGGTGACAAGGAATCCGAGACGGTCGACGCCTGATCGGAGTTCCCGATCAGATCTCGGCGGCGTCGCCGACGAAGTCGATGAGCGGACGTGGCTCGTCGATGACGGAGAACTCGGAGGCGTCGCCCTTGATGACCTTCGATTTCTCGCCGTCGACCGAGGTCGGCACGGCGCCGGCCAGGGTCACGCGGCGGATCTTGCGGTGGTGGTCGCCGAAGTCCTTCACGCCGTAGTGCTGGGTGGCATGGTTGTCCCACAGGATCACGTCGCCCTCGGTCCAGTTCCAGCGGAAGGTGTTGTCCTCCTTGGTGATGCGGTCCTGGTAGGCGGAGAACAGGTCCTGGAACTCCCGCGGCTTCAGGCCCTTGAAGCCCTTCACGAAGTGGCCGAGCAGCAGCGAGCGGTCACCGGTCTCCGGGTGGACGTGCACGACCGGGTGCTCGGTCTCGAAGACGTTGCGGGTGAACTCCCGGCGGTGCTCGGTGTTGTCCTTCGACTGGTGGGCGGTGGCGTAGTCGTACTCGTTGGAGTGCAGTGCCCACAGGTTGTCGGCCAGGATGCGCAGCGGTTCCGGCAGGGACTTGTAGGCAGCGGCGGTGTTGGCCCAGATGGTGGCACCGCCGTAGGGCGGCAGGTCGATGGCGCGCAGGATGGAGATCTTCGGGATGCGGTCGACGAAGGTCACGTCGGTGTGCCAGGAGTTCGCCGCACCCTCGAGGGTGAGTCGCTCCAGGCCGGTGGAGTGCACCGTGGGGTGAGACTGCGTCGGTGTGCCGATGCGCTGCGCGAAGGTGTACTGGCCTTCGTCGTCGAGCTCCTGGTTGCGGAAGACGATGGCCTTGTGGGGGGCCAGGGTGGTGCGGATGAACTCGACCTCGTCGTCGGTGATGTCGCCGCTGAGGGTGATGCCGTGGACTTCGGCACCGATGTTCTGACCCAGGCGGGTGACGGACGGTGCGTTGTCGGACGCTGCGTCGGTCGCGGTGTCGGTCGGGGCGGAGAGGGTGCTGGTCATGGTTCTTCCTTTCAGGTGATGGGGTTGCGTGGGGGCGTGAATAAAACTAGACCGCTCGGTCTATTTGAGACGCTAACCGTGATTGACGGGGCCGGACCAGCCTTCCGATCACCACGAAAACAACCTGGTCACACGCGCTCGGCGTATGGTCGGCCCCATGAGTATCGGCAGCTTCGTGAATACTGTCCGGACAGGTCTGGGCACCGCCCTCCTGGTGAATGCGGTCCCGCACGGCGTCGCGGCAGCGCTCGGGAAACCCTTCCCGACGCCCTACGCTGATCCGCCCGGCATCGGGTTCTCCAGCCCGCTGGAGAACGGCGGGTGGTCGGCGATGAACCTGCTCGCGGGCGTCCTGCTCATCCGGCGGCGACCCGACGTGCGACGCACCCGTGCCGAGATCACCACGGCGGTCGTCGCCGCCGTCAGCATGACGGGGTATCTCACGTGGCATTTCGCTGTCTCCGCCCCGGAGAAGCGGAGTCAGCTCGCCTCTGCCTAGTTTGAGGAACTAGTCGAAGGCGTCTGCGGCGTCCTTCGCCAACTCTGCGAGCACCTCGGGGCTGTAGGGGGCGCGCTCGCCGGGGACGTACCGCACCGAGTGCAGGTCACCCGAGTAACGGTAGGAACCGTGCTCCTCGTAGATGCCCCAGTGCACCGGGCCGCCCCGGTTCACGCCGACATCGATACCGCTGAACGGGGCCATGCCCACGAACGCCCACAGGTTCTCGAGCTCGGCGGGCGCCTGGTCCGACCCGTCCACCTGCAGCGACCAGTTCGTCCTGAACTCCGGCTGCGACTCAGAGGAGAGCAGGACGGAGTTCTCACCCGGGGACAAGGAACCGGCACTGACCTCGTGCAGGCGTCCGTACTCGTTCACGGTCAGCCGCAGCGTCCCGTCGTCGGCGACGTAGACCACGTACCCGCCGCCCTGGTCACCGTGCGACACCAGGACGCCGGCGTCCCCCTCCGACCAGTCCACCGAGATTTCGACGGTGAAGGACCGCAACTGGGTGAGTTTCGAGGAGCGGTAGCGCTCCAGCTTCGGCGTCCCAGGCAGCAGCGTCACCGGCCGCGACAGGCGCTGTTCGGACGGGCGACGCCGCGCTCCGGCCGGGGAGTGGTCGGGCAGCGGGAAGACGGTGTTCTCCCATGCCGCCCGCTCCCACTTCGCCGCCAGGTCGCGTAGGACGTCCGGATGCTCCTCGGCGACATTGTGCAGCTCATTGACGTCGGTGGCGACATGGTACAGCTCCCATTCGCCGTCCTCGTAGGGGGTTCCGGGACGGTGGTTCGTGATGATTTTCCAGCCGTCGGCGTAATATCCGCGGTTGCCGCCGAGCTCCGAGTACTGCTCCGGGTGGGTGGACGCATGATCGCCGTCGCGCAGGACGGGACCGAAACTCGTCCCGTCCGGCTGCTTCGACGGCTTGTTGTTCCGGACACCCGGGTGGTCCACACCGGTGAGGTCCAGGATGGTGGGGGTGAGGTCGGTGACGAACTGGTACTGGTTCCGGATGCGTGAGTCAGCTGTATCAGTTTGGTCTTTGCCGCCAGCACCCAGACCGTCCGGCCAGGAGATCAGCAGCGGGACGCGAATGCCTCCCGCATAGGTCTGCCCCTTGTAGAAGCGGAAGGGCGTGTTGGACGCATTGCCCCAGCCCTCCGGGTAGTGCGCCATCGACCGCGGGCCACCGATGAAGGACGGGTCGACGTCCACGTCCGCCTCCCAGGTGGATGGGAGCCCGGGCACGTGGGCGAAGCGGCTGAAGTAGGAACGGGTGCCCTCCGGGCCACCCTCGGCGGTACCGCCGTTGTCCGAGGTGAAGACCACGATGGTGTTCTCACGCTCGCCGAGCTCGTCCAGCAGCCCCAGGATGCGTCCCAGCGACTGGTCGACATTGTCGACCATGGCCGCGTAGACCTCCTGGTAGCGCGCGTAGATCGACCGGGTCTCCTCGTCCAGGGACTCCCACTCGGGGATCGACGCGCCCAACTTTCCCTCCGCCTCCGGAAGGGGAGTGCCCGCTGGGATGATGCCGAGCTCGATCTGGCGGGCGTGACGAGCACGGCGGATCTCGTCCCAGCCGCCGTCGTAGCGTCCCCGGTGGTTGTCGATGTCGGAGTTCTTCGCGCCCAAGGGGCCGTGCATGGCGGTGTGCGCGAAGTACAGGAAGAAGGGCTTGTCCGCGTCCGCGGCCCGCAAGGCCTTGATGTAGTCCAGGGCGTTGTCGGTGTAGTCGTCGGTGAGGTAGTAGCCCTCGGGGGTCTGCTCGCGCTGGATGACGGTGTTGTCACGGACCAGCTGGTTGGGGTGGAAGAAGGAGTTCAGCGCCTCCAGGGAGCCGTAGTAGTGGTCGAAGCCGCGCTGGATCGGCCAGGAGGACTTGTCGGCACCTGCGTTGAGCAGCGCATCCCTGGTCAGATGCCACTTGCCGACGCCGAAGGTGGCGTAGCCGGCACCGCGGAGGATCTCCGGCAGGGATGCGACGTCGTCCCCGAGTTCCAGCCGGAGGCCGGGGAAACCGGGATCGGAGTTTGCGACGTGTGCGAAGCCGGCCCGATGCGGGTTCAGGCCGGTCAACACCGCCGCGCGTGCGGGGGAGCACACAGGCGTGGTGTGGTAGTTCGTCAGTGCAAAACCCTCCGCGGCCACGCGGTCGAGGTTCGGGGTCGGGATCTCCGAGCCGAAGGGGCCGATGTCGGAGTAGCCCATGTCGTCGAGCAGGACGACGATGACATTCGGAGCGCCGTCGCGGGCACGGTTCTCCTCCGGCCAGGACGGCTCGGACTCGGAGAAGGTCCGCCCGATCTTTCCGTCGAAGTCCTCGTATCCGCGGGCGTAGTCGGGGATCTGGGTCATGCTGCAACCTCTGATTTCTGGTTGGTGCGCCGATTCCGGCGCTTGTCGTCGTGTGGGTGATTGTTTTCCTCGTCGAGGACGGGGACAGCGTCCAGGAGATCGCGGGTATAGGTCTCACGCGGGTCGGTGAAGACGTCCTCGGTGGGGCCGTACTCCACGAGCCGCCCACGTCGGAGCACGGCGACGGTGTCGCTGACCTCGGAGACCACGGCCAGGTCGTGGCTGATGAAGACCATCGCGAAGTTGAGTTCGGCCTGGGTGTCGCGCAGCAGGTCGATGACATCGGCCTGGACGCTGACGTCCAGTGCGCTCGTCGGCTCATCGGCGATGACGAGTGACGGGTCGAGGGCGAGCGCACGGGCGAGGGCCACGCGCTGGCGTTGGCCACCGGAGAGCTCTGCCGGACTCCGGAGAGCGAACTCCGGCGGCAGGTGCACTGCACGCAACAGATCGTCGACGTGCCGCTTCCGGGACTCCCTGGTGCCGACCTTGTGGATATCCAGTGGTTCACGGATGCTCCACCCGATGCTCTTGCGCGGGTTCAGTGCGGCCACCGGGTCCTGCTGGACGACCGCGACCGAGCGTTGCAGGGCGCGGCGTTTCTGCCTGGGCAGCGACGCCAGGTCGAGGCCGCTGACAGTCACATGTCCGATGGTGGGCTCCTGGATTCCGGCGAGGACGCGGCCCAGGGTGGACTTGCCCGAGCCGGATTCGCCGACCAGCCCCAGCGTCGCGCCGGGGGCGACAGAGAGGCTGACCTTGTCGACGGCCGGGGCGAGGTTGGCGGACGTGCGGCGTCCCGACCCGTAGATGACGGTGACGTTGGAGACCGCGGCAGCAGGGGCCGGCTGCCTGTCGTCCACATCTTCAGAAGCGTCGTCCGCCTCAGCGTCCTGTTCGGCTGCCTCGACCTCGGCGAAGCGCGGCACCGCAGCGATGAGCTCCTTGGTGTACGGAGCCTCGGGGTGGTCGATGATGCGACGGGTCGGGCCTTCCTCGACGACTTCGCCGTAGCGCAGCACGATGACCCGGTCGGCGTTCTCCGCGACCACGCCCATGTCATGGGTGATCAGCAGGATCGTCAGGTCACGTTCCTCGCGCAGTCGGTCCAGCAGGTTGAGGATGCCGGCCTGGACGGTCACGTCCAGGGCGGTGGTCGGCTCGTCGGCGAGGAGCACGTCCGGGTCCCCTGCCAGCGCCAGGGCGATCGCCACGCGCTGACGTTGCCCGCCGGAGAGCTGATGGGGATAGGAGTCGAGGCGATCCTCGGGGTCGGGGATGTCCACGGTGTCGAGCAGCTCGGCCGCCCGGGCCCGGGCAGTCCTCTTGTCGAGGTCGTGGTGGGCACGGACGGCCTCGACCAGCTGCCAGCCGATGGTGCGAACCGGGTTCAGCGCGGACTGGGGTTCCTGGAAGATGAGGCCGACGCGTCCACCACGGATGTCCTCCAGTGTGGATTCCTCCGCGTTGAGGATCTCCTCGCCGTCCAGGGTGATCGAGCCGTTGGACGTCGCCCCGGGAGGTAGCAGACCCAGGACGGACCGGGCGGTCATGGACTTGCCGGAGCCGGATTCGCCGACCAGGGCCAGCAACTCACCACGGTGGAGGTCGAGACTGACGTCCACCACGGCGGGGCGCGGGTGGGAGAAGGCGATGGAGAGGTTCCGGATGGACAGGACGGCTTCTGGGGCTTGTTCGGTGGTCATGATGTACCTCCGGTTCAGTTGTTGTGGGAGGCCCGCGACAGGGCCTGGGAGATGAGCAGCAGTCCGAGGGTCAGGAAGACGACGACGACCAGCGGGCCGACCGCGTAGAACGGCGCGTGGAAGGCGTAGGCGGCACCCTCCTGGATCAGCGAGCCGAGCGACGGGGTGGGCGGGACCACGCCGAGCCCCAGGAAGCTCATCGCCCCCTCGACGAAGACGCCGACGGACATGGCCAGCGTGAGCTGGACGATCAGCGGCTCGACGCTGTTGGGCAGGATGTGGTTGCGCAGGATCCAGGAGTCGGACGCCCCGACGGTGCGGGCGGCGTCCACGTAGGGGCGCTCCCGGACGGAGAGGGCGACGGACCGCGTCAGGCGTCCGAACACCGGGATCTCGGCGAGCGCGACGACGATGAACACGGTGTGCAGGCCCGAGCCCAGGATCATGGTCAGGGCGATGGCCAGGATGATCGTCGGGAAGGCGAGGATCAGGTCGAAGGTGCGCTGCAGCAGGCTGTCCGTCCACCGCCACTGGGCGCTGGTCAGGCCGAGGAGGGTTCCGATGACCGCTCCCAGCGGCACGGCCAGGAAGATGATGAGGAGGTTGGCACGGATGCCGTAGAGGGTGCGGGAGAACAGGTCCTGGTTGGCGGTGTCGGTGCCGAACCAGTGCTCGCCGGACGGTCCCAGCAGGTTGGCACCGGTGATCTGCTGGTCGGGGGCGTAAGGGGCGAACACCGGGGCGAGTAGGCCGGCGATGACGACCACGCCGAAGAGGATGAGCCCGACAAGGCCCCTGCCGTGGGTGAGGGCGTGGAACAGGCGGCGGGACGAGCCGGCGACCCCCGGGTTGGTGTCGGCGCTGCGGGTGGTTGTCGTCGTGGTCATCGTGCGCCCTCCAGTCGGATGCGGGGGTCGAGGGTGGAGTGGATGAGATCGGTGAGGAGCTGGATGATCACGAAGAGCACCACCGACAGAAGCAGGACGACCTGAACGACCGGGTAGTCACGCTGGGCTACGGCCTGCTGCACCAGGTAGCCCACGCCGGGCCAGGCGAAGAGTGCCTCGATGATGAGGGCGCCACCGAGGAGCTGTCCGATCTGCAGCCCCAGCACGGTCACCGCCGGTGGGAGGGCGTTGGGCAGGACCTGGGTCAGCAGGATGCGCCGTCGGGAGACACCGACGGCCCGCGCGGTGGTCACATAGGGCTGGCCGAGTTCTGCCTGGATGGAGTTGCTGAGGAACCGGGTCAGTGCCGCCGCCGCTGGCAGAGAGAGGCACAAGGCCGGCAGCAGCAGGTACTGGAAGGTGATGTCCGGTCGGGCCAGGAGGCCGTCGCGGGGGACGCCGCCGGCCGGCAGGACGATGAAGACCACGCCGAAGAGGATGATCGCGACGGTGCCGGTCACGAAGGTCGGTACGGCGACGCCGAGGGTGGCGAAGGCGGTGGTGACCGAGTGAGCCCAGCGGCGGTTGATCAGCTCGGCACCGACACTGAACAGCAGCGCCAGGATGACCGCGAACACCACGGCTGTCACGGTCAGCAGGACAGTGCGTCCGAGCGATTCCGTGATGAGGGAGGCGATGTCGCCACCGATCACCAGCGACTGCCCCAGGTTGAAGGTCAGGATGTCGCCGATCCAGCTGAAGTACTGGCTTATGGGGGAGGCGTTGAGTCCGAGTTCCTCGCGGATCGCGGCGACGGCCTCCGGGGTGGCGTCCGACCCTGCGAGCGAGGCGGCGGGATCACCGGGGACCAGGCGGAGGAGTGCGAAGACGACGATGGATCCCACGACGATCACCGCCAGCGCCGAGGGGAGGCGTTTGAGGAGATACGTTTTCATGATGGTTCTCTATTCGGTGAAGTAGGTGTCGCCGAAGTCCAGTTCGGAGCGCTTCGTCCAGTCGACGTCGTGCACGTTCGAAGAGGTCACGAGTGGAGCGTCCGGACGCAGCAGCTCGACCAGGAAGGCCTCGTCGAGGAGTTCGTCGTTGAGGCGTTCGAAAGAGGCCTTGGCCTCGGGGCTCTCCGGATCGCCGGCAGTCCAGGCGTCCTGCGCGGCTTCCTTGTAGTCGTCGTCGTAGAAGTTGGAGGTGTTCTTCTCCGAGTTGAAGGGGAAGGCGCTGACCGTGAGGGTGGAGGGCGCGTACTGCACGAAGTTGTGGTCGAGCAGCCACATGCCGTCGTAGCCGGAGTTGATGAGGCGGTCAGAGACAACACCCTTCTCGAGCGGTTCGAGCTCGACCTCGATGCCGATGTCGGAGAGGTCAGTCGCGAGGATCTGGGCGGTGTTCTGTTCCGTGGTGGATTCCCCGGCGTAGGCGAGTGTCGTCGGGGGCAGGGGACCATTCTCCGCCTCGACCTCCTCGACGAGTTCACGGGCGCGGTCGGTGTCCTGCTGGTAGGTCTCGTTCTTCTCGGCATCGTAGGCGGGGGAGTCCTCGGGCCAGGGTAAGGACTGGGTGTAGCCCCGCCCCTGGTAGACCTCGTCCAGGATGCGGTCGCGGTCGGCGGCCAGGGCCACGGCCTGACGCACCCGCTTGTCCCGGAAGGTCGGCGCCTCCACGTTCATGCCGGTGTAGTAGACGTTGCCGGTGCCCTCGGTCTCGATGACGTTGAACAGGTCATTGTCTTCGAGCGCCTCGGCGTCGCGTGGGACGCTCTCGGGCAGGACGTCCAACTGGCCTGAGCGTAGCTGGGCGAACTGGGTCTGCTGGTCGGGGACCACGACGACCTCGATCCCGTCCAGTGGGGGAGCGCCGTCACGGTAGTCCTCGTTGGCGTCGAGGGTGAGGGAGTTTCCCTGGCGCCATTCGTCGAAGGCGAAGGGGCCGGTGCCGACGAACCCTGAGCCGGCATTGAAATCGTCGATGGTGGAGTCCTCGATGATGGGGACGAACTCGAAGAGGTCGTAGATGTTGTTGATCTGCTGGCCGAAGGTGAGCTCGACGGTGGAGTCGTCCGGGGTTCCGATCTTGCTGATCTGCTGGGCGGTGCGGGCGAGCTGTCCGGCCCGCGCCGGGTCGGAGTAGTTCTCGAAGCTGGCCTTCACGTCCTGCGAATCCAGGGTTTCGCCGTTGTGGAAGGTGACGCCGTCGCGGAGCTTCACCGTGACCGTCGTGGTGGCATCGTCGCCCGTGCCGGACTCTTCCTCATCCCAGGATTCGGCGAGGACGGGTTGCGGGTCCTGGCCGTCGTGGTCGTACTTGGTGAGGTTCTCGAAGACATTGCCGAGCATGGTGAGACCAGGTGTCCCGCCTCCGCTGTACAGGGTCTTCGGGGTGAGGTCGGTGGTGCTGCCGACGCGCAGGACGCCTCCGTCGACGGCGTCGCCGTCGGCCGCGTCGAGGCGTTCGCCGACCGCGGAGGTGCAGGACGCCAGCAGCGCCAGCGAGGTCAGTGCCGCGAGTGCAGCACCGGCCCTCCGCGGTGCACCGAGGTGCGTCCGTCGATGAAAGGCCACGTCACGGCCCCCTCTCTGCAGAGTGGTGAATGGGATCGCAAAGAAGTAGACCATGCTGTCTAGTGGGTGCCACACCCTTCGTTTCCGCCTGATTCCAATCACGAACCGTCGGTTGCGAATCGGGGCTCCTCTTGGCAGCGACGTCCTGTGTTCCCCGGAGGATCCCGGCGTTGACGCAGACGAAACATCCGAAACTGAGTTGTCACCCAGCTGCTACCGATCTGCAAAAGTCACTTCCTAGTCTCTTTGGTGTGAAGGGGCCGGACGGCTCCCCACGAACAGCAATCCACATAGAGACAGCGGCTCAGCCGGGTCTGCATGGCGTCGGGATGACGGAGCGAAAGGCCGTAGGGGAAACCGCGTGACATGGAAGGGACCACCATGGTTCAGACCGCCACGCCCACACACAGCACCAGCACCGACACCAACGCCGAACTCGCCCTCGAGTCCAGGATGGGTGGCGTCGGCACCGAGACCACCGACCGGTCCGTACCGGTCATCGACGTCCTGGACTGGGACCTCTCACCGGAGGAGTGGGACGCCAAGGCCGAGGAGTTCTGGGACGCTGCGACCACCATCGGCTTCTTCCAGCTGAAGAACTTCGGCATCACCAAGGCCGAGATCGAGGAGGCCTTCGCCACCTCCGCCCGCTTCTTCGCCCTCCCGACGGAGACTCTGGAGACCGTCGCCAAGCCCAAGGGCAAGAACGTCGGCTTCGAGCACAAGACCCAGGTCCGCCCCTCGACCGGCACCCCGGACGAGAAGGAGAGCTACCAGATCACCCGCCCGCTCATGGACGGACTGTGGCTCGACGAGGACGCCAACCCCTCCATCGTCGGTTTCAAGGAGGAGACCCTCGCCTTCGAGGCGAAGTGCCATGAGGTCGCCATGCGGGTCCTCGAGTTCTTCGCCGTGAAGCTCGGCTTCGAGCGCGACTACTTCCGCAAGGTCCACGACCCTGCCTCCGAACTGCACCAGTGCACGCTGCGGATGATCCACTACATGGCGATGGACGCCGAGGACAACGTCGCCGACCCGAACGGCAACCCGGTCTGGCGTGCCGGTGCGCACACCGACTTCAACCTGCTCACCCTGCTGTTCCAGACCGACGGTCAGTCCGGTCTCCAGGTCATGCCTGGCGCGGACGCCGGACAGGACGTCCAGGCCTGGACCCCGGTCCCCGCCTTCACCGACGTCCTGACCTGCAACATCGGTGACATGCTGATGCGCTGGTCCGACGACAAGCTGAAGTCCAACTTCCACCGGGTGAAGGCCGCGGACATCGGTGTCGACATCCCTGAGCGCTACTCCATGCCCTACTTCGCCCAGGCTGACCGCGACGCGGTCATCGCCGGACCCGAGGGCACGTACGAGCCCATGACCGCCGGTGAGTACCTGGACATGCGTATCCAGGCGAACTTCGCCAAGTCCGAGTCGAAGTAGCCCCACACCGACACCGCCGCCGGAGATCATTCTCCGGCGGCGTGCTTTTCTCCACATTCACTCAAGCACTCGTCTGCTCAGGAGTAACTCCATGACTGCCACACTGCCGGGGTCGTCCCGCACCGACTCCACCGACTCCACTGACTCACCTGCGTCCGACAACGCAGACATCGGCTTCTCCACCGACGGATCCGCCGTCGACACGAACTTCGGCTGGCGCCACAACCTCGTCTTCGGTATCCAGCACGTCCTCATCATGTACGTCGGCTGTGTCTCCGTGCCCCTGGCGCTCGGCGCCGCACTCGGACTCGACCAGGAGACCGTGGCGATGCTCGTCAACGCCGACCTCCTCGTCGCCGGCGTGATCACCCTCATCCAGTCCCTCGGCGCCGGGAAGATCGCCGGCGGGCGCATGCCCATCATCGGCGGCGCAGCCTTCGTGCAGGTTGCGTCGATGATCTCCATCGGTCAGACCTACGGGCTGCCCGCCATCTGGGGTTGCATGCTCGCCGGCGGCGTCATTGGTCTGGTGCTCGCCTGGCCGTTCAGTAAGCTGCTCAAATTCTTCCCGCCGCTTGTCACCGGTGCTGTGCTCCTGGTCCTGGGAGTCTCGCTCATCAGCGTCTCTGCCGACCTGTTCGTCGGCCAGCCCACGGTCGACGGCGCGGACAACCCGAACTATGCGCGCCCGCTGTACATCGGCATCGCCGCCGCCGTCGTCATCGTCGCTGTCGCGCTGACCTGCCTGGCCCGTGGCGTCGTGGCTAAAGCGTCGATGATCATCGCCACCATCGTCGGCGTCCTCATCTGCTGGCCTGCCGGACTGCTGGACTTCTCCGGTGTCGGTGACGAGCCGCTGTTCGCCATCGTCAAGCCCTTCCACTTCGGAACCCCGGAATTCCCGGTCGTCGGCGTGCTGTCCATGTCCGTGGTCATGATGTTCCTCTTCGCCGAGACCATTGCCAGTGTCTCCGCACTCTCGGAGATCACCGGCAAGAAGATGACGAAGAACGACGTCGCCCGTTCCCTGGTGGGGGACGCCGCCTCCGGTGTCCTCGGCGGCATCTTCAACGGCTTCTTCGACACGGTCTTCAACCAGAACGTCGGCGCCGTGCGCACCACCCGCGTCCACTCGCGCTACGTCACCGCCACCGCAGGTGCGCTCCTGTTGCTCATGGGCTTCATGCCGGTGACCGGGGCCGTCATCGCCGCCCTGCCGGACCCGGTGATCGGTGGCATTTCACTGATCCTGTTCACCTCGATCGCCGCCGTCGGCGTGAACACCCTGCGCAAGGTCGATCTCACGGACACGATCAACTCCACGATCATCGCCCTGGCGGTCGCGCTCGGCCTGCTGTCGAAGTTCTCCACGGACATATGGTCGAACTTCCCGGATTGGGCGCAGACCCTGTTGTCCGACGGCGTGGTCATCGCCGCCCTCGCCGCCTTCTTCCTCAATCTGCTGTTCAACCACACCAGCCTCGCCGACAAGGCCAGGGCGGTGCGCCACGAGACGAAACCCGCCAGCGAGTCCCTGTTCCTCTGACCACCCCCGATTCAGGTTTCGTTCCCGAGAAATGCCGGAGTTACCCGCAGGAAACACCGGTGCTCCAGACTGAATGCCATGACATCCTCAGTGACCTCAACCCCGGTCAGGGTGACGGTGACGCAGTTCAACGCCATGGAGACGTCCGAACTCGTTGACCAGCTGACCGGACTCTTCGCCAGCCGCGAGCTCGCCACCGCGGTGGCCTCCGCCCGCCCGATCGCCACCGTCGACGCCCTCTGCGGCACGGCGTCCGTCCTGCTCCACGAGCTGGACGACGACACCGTCCTCGAGTCCGTCAACGCACACCCGCCGATCGGCGGCACCGTCGAGGCAGGGACCCGGTCGGCAGCGGAACAGGCCGCCGCCACGGAGAACCAGGGCGAGAACGGCGAGATGACCTCCATCCGCAACCTGCAGCCCACCTACCGGGAGAAGTTCGGCTGGAACTTCCTCGTCCGGGCCGCGGGCAAGGACTCCCGCCAGATCCTCGACAACCTCGTCGTGCGACTGGCCCACGAGCCCGATGAGGAGTGGCCCTTCGTCCTCCGTCACCTCGACGCCATCAACCAGCTGCGGCTGCGTGGCTTCGTCACCGAGGACGACGGCACGGTGAGCGGGGTGACGGCATGAGTCTGTCCACCCACGTCCTGAACACCACCACCGGTCTGCCCGCCGCAGGTCTGGCGTTCTCCCTGTTCAGCACTTCCGACGCAGCGTCCGCCATCGAAGCGGGCACCACCGACGCCGACGGCCGCTACCGCTTCACCACCCTGCTGGAGCCCGGCACCTACCGGATCCGGTTCGCCACCGCCGACTACCTTGACGGCACCGCGACGCTCTACCCCTACGTCGACATCACCTTCACCGTCAGCGACGAGCGTGGAGGCGCGAACGGGCACCTGCACATCCCGCTGCTGTTGTCCCCGTACGGATACTCGACCTACCAGGGGAGCTGACCTCGCATGACCTCGCAAGACAATTCCCTGCCCCCGGGCACCATCGGCGCCGTCGCCGAGGACGGCACGCACCCGGTCGACCAGCGCCCGCCGCTGTTGCGCACCTTCATCCTCGGCCTGCAGCACGTCCTGGCGATGTACGCCGGTGCGATCGCCGTCCCGCTCGTCGTCGGTGGCGCCCTCGTCGCCGCCGGCGAGTTCGAGGCGGAGCACATGCACCACCTCATCGTGGCCGACCTCTTCGTCGCCGGCATCGCCTCGGTGATCCAGTCACTGGGCTTCTGGCGCTTCGGCTCCCGCCTCCCGCTGATCCAGGGCGTGTCCTTCGTCTCCGTCGCGCCGATGATCTCCATCGGCTCGGAGCACGGCATCACCGCCATCTACGGCTCGGTCATCGCCACCGGCGTCGTGATGATGCTCGTGGCACCGTTCTTCGCCAAGATCGTGAAGTACTTCCCGCCCCTGGTCATCGGCACGATCATCACCGTCGTCGGACTGTCACTGCTCTCCGTCGCCGCCGGGTGGCTGTTCAACGAGAACGGTGCGGAGAGCGAGCAGGGCACCGTCCAGAACTTCCTCCTCGCCCTGGTCACGCTCATCGCCGTGGTCTGCATCCACCGCTTCGCCCCGCAGGCGTGGAAGTCTATGGCCGTCCTGGGCGGCATCATCATCGGCACGCTCATCGGTCTGACCGTCGGCACCTCCGACTTCTCCGCCGTCGGCGAGGCGGAGTGGTTCGGCGTCCCGTCACCGTTCCAGTTCGGCGTACCGACCTTCGAGATCGTCTCGATCCTCACCATGGTGCTCGTCGGCCTGGTCATCATGACCGAGACCGCCGGTGACATCGTCGCCGTCGGCGATATCACCGGACGCCGCGCCACCGGACGCACCCTCGCCGACGGCCTGCGTGCGGACGGTCTTGCCACCATGCTCGGCGGCGTCTTCAACACCTTCCCGTACTCGGCCTTCGCCCAGAACGTCGGCCTGGTGTCACTGTCCCGCGTCGCCAGCCGCTTCGTGGTCACCGCTTCCGGTCTCATCCTCATCGTCCTCGGCCTGCTGCCGAAGGTCGGCGAGATCGCCACCGGCATCCCGCAGCCGGTGCTCGGCGGTGCCGGCATCGCCCTGTTCGGCATGGTCGTCGCGTCCGGCATCAGGACGCTGTCCACCGTGACCTGGACGGAGACCCGCGCGCTGATCGTCGGTGTGTCGATCGCGCTGGCGATGCTGCCGACCGTGTTCGAGGGCATCTACGCGAACCTGCCGACCGAGGTCGAGATGATCCTGGACAGCGGCATCACCGTCGGTGCCGTGTCCGTCATCCTGCTGAACCTGCTGCTGAACCGTGAGGGCAACGGGCACCTGGCCGAGCCTGTGGTCACCGAGCCCGACGCTGAAGAACCCGTCGCCGGTCCTGACACCGTCCAGACCGTCGAGGTCGAGGACGTCACCGCCTCCAAGGATGCTGCCGAGTCCGAAACCGAGGCCATCGCCGTGAGTGGCCCCCGCCCGTAGCCGCCCGACCCCCACGCGCCGCCCTGGGAACGGCACTTTGCGTACACTTTTCCCGGTTCTCGTGTCATGAAACCGGCGGATTGTGTACGCAAAGTGCCGCTTCCCGCGCCCGCCTGCCCTTGCTGTGTCTGGAGACGCTGATCGACCTCGCCACAGCCTCTAAACTTGTAACCCCATTTTCGAGGAGCCCCACCCTCTCATGACCGAGCAGTCCGACCTGCGCACAACCGACACGACCGGGACGACCGCGACAACCGTCGTCCTCGGCCACGTCGTCACGCCGACGGGCGCAGGCCACCTCGACATCCCGGACGGTGCCGTCGCCTACGACCACGGCACGATCCTCGAGGTCGGCACCGCCGCCGACGTCCGGGCGTCCTACCCGGAGGCGACGCTCGTCGACGAGGGCGAGCGTCTCATCGTCCCCGGGTTCGTCGACGCGCACGTCCACTTCCCGCAGGTCGACATGATCGCCTCGCCCGGGCTCGAGCTGCTCGACTGGCTCGACAACTACACCTTCCCCGCCGAGGCCCGCTTCGCCGACGACGCCTACGCCGACGCCACCTCGGACTTCTTCACCGACCAGCTCATCGCCAACGGCGTGACCACCGCCTGCGTCTACTCCACGGTGCACCACGGGAGCGCGGACGCCCTGTTCCGCCGGGCCCTCGACAAGAACCTGCGGCTCATCACCGGCAAGGTCTGCATGGACCGCAACGCTCCCGAGGAACTGCTCGACACCCCGGAGACCGCCGTCGCCCACAGCGTCGACCTGCTGGAACGGTGGCACCGGGTGGGACGCCTCGAGTACGCGATCACTCCTCGGTTCGCGCCGACCTCCTCCGACGCCCAGCTGGCCGCTCTCGGCGAGCTCGCGGCGGCGTACCCGGACGTGGTCATCCAGACCCACCTCGCCGAGAACACCGGCGAGGTGGCCTGGGTCGGTGAGCTCTTCCCGGCAGCTGAGGACTACACCGACGTCTACGACCGGGCCGGGCTGGTCCGTCGGCGCAGCGTCTTCGGCCACGCGGTGCACCTGAGCGACCGCGAGCTCACTCGCCTGGGGGATGCCGAGGCGTCGATCGCGCACTGTGCGACGTCCAACTTCTTCCTCGGTTCCGGCATGTTCAGTCTCGCCCGGGCACGGGAGGTCGGCGGGCGGAACGGTGGCCTCCGCGTCGGCCTCGGCTCCGACGTCGGTGCCGGCACCAGCCTCTCGCCGCTGGCCACGCTCAACGAGACCTACAAGGTCTCGCGGATGCTCGGCACACCTCAGAACGTCCCGGCCCTGCTGCGCCTGGCCACGCTCGGCGGTGCCGAGGCCCTGGGTGTGGAGGAGTCGGTCGGTTCGCTGGAGCCGGGCAAGGATGCCGACCTCGTGGTCCTGGACGCTCACGCGGCACCGAACTCGGCGGTGCTCAAGCGCCGGGCGGACAACGCCACCAGCACCACGGAGTTGCTGTTCGCGTTGATGATCCTGGGGGACGAGCGGGCGGTGACCCGTACCGTCGTCGCCGGTGAGGGCTGACTGTCTACGACGCCGCGTCCATCGCGGCGTCCAACACGTCCGCCTGCGGCAGGTTGGACTGGGTGGCGTCCCCGGAGACCCTCAGCGAGGTATTCCCGAAACCACGCTCCTGGTACCACTGTGAGCCCTCACGGGCGGCGGCGACGTTCTCGTCCTGGGCACCGACGACCCAGCTCAACGGCAGGGTGTCGCGCTTCTCCTGGTCGTAGGGGTGCACGGGTTCCTCGAGCGTCTCCGGGGCCGCACCGCCGGCCATCATCACCGCGCCGGAGGTGACCAGGGGAGCCATGTGCGTCAGGACGCCGCGGCTGAGCATGTCTGCACCGCCCGCGTACCCGGACCACCAGACGTTCTCCGCGTCGACGTTGCGCCGGGCCAGGACCTCCTCGCGCATGAAGGCGGACAGCCAGTTCACGTTCTGCCCCATGTTGCGCCACCAGGTCCATCCGTTGCCCTGGTCGGGGGTCTGCGGGGTGATCAGCAGCATGTTGCGTTCGCGGGCGACCCGGGCCAGGGAGTTCAGTGTGCCCTCGGGGTCCTCCGGGCCGACGAACTCGCCGGCGCCGTCACCGTGGAGGTGGACCAGGACGCCGACGGGGCGGGACGCGTCCACACCGCAGGAGTAGATGTGGAAGATGCTCTCCCGGTCCTCGTGGCTGAACTCGCCGGTGATCGGGTCGCAGGCCTGGACGTCCTCAGATCCGCGGGTGAGGGTGACGACCAACAGAGACATGCTGAGCAGCGCCAACAGTGTGGCGGCGACGGCGATAGGCCAAGCTCGGCGAGGTCTGGTCAGTGACACAGCTGAATGGTAACTGCTCAGATCGTCAGTTGACGGGTGAAAACTCCTGAAGAAAAGCAATGGAGCCCGATATATATGTAGGAACATATGTGTTCAAGAAGACAGCACTGATCAATGCGGTGAACAGGGAAGCGGTGGGAGAATGGAGTCATGAGCGAGAACAACACCACCGATTCAGACATCACCCGACTCGACGAGAAGGAGGCCCTGGACCTGCTGGCAACCACCAGCCTGGGCCGCCTGGTCGTCCGACGCAGCGACGACGTCGACCTCTTCCCGCTGAACTTCGTGGTCAGCGACGGCAGGATCTACTTCCGCACCGCGGAGGGCACGAAGCTGTTCACCCTCGCCGAGATCGACTCGAAGGTCCTCTTCGAGTCCGACCACGTCGACACCGACGCCGAGGGCAACCCCGCCCAGGCCTGGTCCGTCATCGTCAAGGGCACCGCGCGCGTCCTCACCGGCTCCGAGGAGATCCACGAGGCCGAGTCCCTGCCGCTGAAGCCCTGGCTGCCGACGCTGAAGTACAACTTCGTGGAGATCAACCCGACCGAGGTCTCCGGCAGACGCTTCGACCTCGGCGAGGAGCCCGAGCGCTATTAGGTAGCCGCCGCTGAGAAAGCAGGGGTGCGCGGGTACCCTGACATCACATGGTCGTACCCCCGAACTCCTCAGGCATCACCCCGGTCTTCCGCGGTCAGTACACTGCGGCCGCCAAGGGAAAGATGCCCGCCCCGGTGCGCCTCAGCAGCACCGACGGTGAACTGTGGATGCGTGCCGTCCCGATGCCGGGCGCCGGGGTGATGTCCAGCGTCCTGTCCATCGTCCACCTGGGGCAGGACGGCGTGACCGTCATCGACCCCGGCTGGGCGGGCAACAAGGCGCAGGACGCCGAGGGGAACGTCCTGCGCCCCCTCCACGACTTCCTGCGCGAGCGCGGACGGCGACTGGAGCAGGTCACCGACGTCATCGTCACCCACGCCCACCCGGACCACATCGGTGGCGCGGCGGCGCTGCTGAAGGCCACCGGCGCCACCTACCACCTGGGGACGGTGGAGCAGCGCACCCTGGACGCCGCGCGCACCGGCACCAGCGTCGACGAGTACGCCGTGGACGCAGAGCGGGCCCGCGAGATCGGCGCGCCGGACGGCGTCCTGTCGGCGCACCCCTTCCACACACCGAAGGCGGAGCTGCCGCCGTTCATCCCGCGGCAGCGTCCGGACGTCCTGGTGGAGGACGGTGACACGGTCAAGCCGGACACGGACATCGCCCTGCGTGCGGTGCTGACCCCGGGGCACACCCCGGGCCACCTCGCCTTCGCCGACGACAACCGTGGCATCCTCTTCGCCGCCGACCATGTGCTGCCGGAGATCTTCCCGGGCATCGGCCTGGGCGTCGGCAACCTGGGCGGTAACCCGGTGCGGGACTACCTCGAGGCCCTCGACCGGGTGGCGGAGTTCGACGACTACACCGTTGCCCCCGGCCACGGCTACGCCTTCACCGGGCTCGCCGCGCGGCGCGAGGAGACCCGTGAGCACCTCATGGTGCGCGCCGACGAGGTGCAGAAGGTGCTGGACTGGAACCCGGAGCTGTCCGTGTGGCGGCTGGCGTCGCGGCTGACCTGGAGCGGGGGATGGGAGGAGCTGTCCTCCTCACCGATGGTCTGGTCCGCGCTGCGGCAGACCATGATGTACCGGGACCTGGTGCTGAACTAGTTCCGGCCGGTGCCGGCTGGTACCGGCTAGTACCGACTAGTACCGCGGTGCCTGCGGGTACCAGGCCTCGCCCTCGACGTGGCGTCCGACGTTGCCGACCTCCACATGCTCGAAGGCGGTGAAGGACTCGAAGAAGTCCGGCCAGTTCTCCTTGGTGATGTCGGTGGCGACGCGGTTCGCCATCCGGGTCAGCCCGGCGTAGATGCCGGAGAGCTGGTTGCCGGCCACGCCGTGGGAGGCACGCGCACCGGTGGAGAGGTGGAAGAGCTTCGGGATGTAGGCCGCCGCCTCCGCGGACGCCGTGCCCTTCGCCTGGAACTGGAAACCGTCGCCCAGGTAGGGGCAGAGTCCCAACGGGTGGTCGCCGGCGGCGTCGAACTCCTCGGACCACAGGGCGATGTCGCCCAGGAACTCCTCGAGCTCGGGACGCAGTGACAGGTCCACCGCGTAGCCCGTCGCCGAGATCACGAAGTCGCCGACGTGCTCCTCACCCTTGTCGTCGGTGACCACGACCTCACCGTCGCGCACCTCGGAGGCGGCCCACCGGGTGTCGGTGAGCATGCTGAAGTTGTCGTGGTTGAAGGCACGCCACACCGAGGCCTGCGTCGGCGGCTGGGGGAGCCCACCGTTGAACAGGGAGAACTCCCACTTCTGCTCGTCGGTGAGGTCGTAGAAGTGCTCCTGCATGCCGGGGAACTCCATCCAGCGCAGCGAGTTCTGCCGCGGGATGTCGGTACGTCGCACGTGCATCTCCACGCTCGCCGCGCCGGCCTCCAGGGCGGCGGAGGCGTTGTCGAAGCCGGAGGCACCGCCGCCGAGCACGATGACCCGGCGTCCCTCCAGGGCGGCGAAGTCGATGTCGTCCTCGGTGTGGGCGCGCAGGCTGGCGGGCAGCTGCTGCACCAGCGGGGGCAGGAAGATCCCGCCGCCGCCCTTCAGTCCCAGGGCGAAGACGATCCGGCGGGCACGGTAGGTGACCTGCTCGCCGCCCCGCGTGGCCTCGACGGTGAAGTAGCCCTCGGCGCCCGGGGTGTGGACGGCGGTGATCGTGGTGCCGAAATCGACGTCGGCACCGGTGACGTCCCGGTACCAGGTGAGGTACTCGTTCCAGTCCTCACGAGGGCACAGGTCGGTCGCCGCCCATGCCTCGGGGCCGTACTTCGCCTCGAACCAGCGCTCGGTGTGCAGGGAGGGGATGTCGAGCTCGATGCCCTTCATGTTCTTCGGGCTGCGCAGAGTGTGCATCCGGGCGTAGCGGGTCCAGCAGCCGACCTCCTCGGCCGGGCCCGCCTCGATGACCTTGACCGCCCCGACACGGTGGCGGGACAGAGCGAATGCCGCGCCGAGACCGGCCTGCCCGCCGCCGAGCACGAGGACGTTGTACGCCCCTTCCTGCGGTTCCGGCACCCAGTCGTGGTTGTGGCCGATCAGGGCCATGTCCTTCCTGGCCTGGTCGGCAAGGGCGGCGAGGTTGGCGGTCGCCTGGGTTTCGGGCAGGGGTTCGGGACGGTCCCGCACCGGGAGGGTGGGATCGAGACCGGCGGTAATAGTCGTCATGGTCGTGATGCTATTTTCGGCTCGTGACCCCTCATTGACAGTGGCGTTACCGCCGTGTTTCATCCGACGCTTCGCGAAGGTTCACCTGTTGGCCACCCAGAGGTGGTTTGATTGGGCCATGACTCTCCGCCGAACCTCCTCACGTTCCCTGACCAGGGTCACCGCCCTGGCGCTCTGCACCGTCACCGCTGTCTCCACCGCGACCGTCACCGCGGCCACCGCCGATCCGCTCGGCTCGCTCAGCTCGCTGCTACCCGGCAGCTCCGGCAGTTCCGACGGCTCCGAGGAGGACGCCCCGCTCACCCTCGCCACCGAGCCCGCGCCGCAGTCGGAGACCTGGTCGGCCGAGTACCAGGGCACCTACGACCTGGAGGACGCCGACATCGACGAGGCGACCTCGGAGGATTTCAAGGAGGTCCCGGTCGGCGGACTGTCCGGCCTCGACGCCACCCAGGACACCGACGATGACGGCGATACTGACGAGGCCGCAGGACGCTACCTCGCCCTCAGCGACGACCGCGGTGAGGAGGGCCCCGCCCGCGCCTACCCGCTGGACCTCACCCTCGGCGACAGTGGCGTGGACGATGCGACCGTGGGCGCCCCGATCACGCTGACGGACGAGGACGGCGAGCCCTACAAGGAGACCACGGTGGACCCGGAGTCCATCCGCTCGACCGACGGTGGCGGGTTCCTCTGGACCTCCGAGGGCGACCGGGCACAGGAACTCGACGCCGGGATCACCCAGGCCGACAAGAACGGCCGTGCCCAGATCTCCTACCAGACCCCCGACTACCACCACGTTGGCGACGGCGTCGGTGTCCGTGAGAACGCCGCCTACGAGGGGCTCACCCTCACCGACGACGAGAAGCAGGCCGCGGTCCTCACCGAGGGACCGCTGACCCAGGACTCCTACAACCGGCTGACCTTCTACGACACCACGACCGGTGAGCCGGTCCGCGAGGTCGCGTACCAGCTCGACCCGGCCGACGAGAACGCCGACGGCCGTGGCGCCACCGAGATCCTGGCCGCCGGTGAGGACAGCTACCTCACCCTGGAGCGCGGCTACATCGAGGGCGTCGGGACGAAGGCCGTCCTCTACCGCGTCACCCTGGACGGCGCGACGGACGTGCTGGGACGCGAGGATCTGGACGAGGGTAGCGAGGTCACCCCGGTGCACAAGGAGCGCCTGCTCGACCTGTCCTCCCTGGAGGACGCCGAGGACGAGGAGGTCGCCGGCGGTAACCCGGACAACGTCGAGAGTCTGGCGTGGGGACCGGAGGGCGAGCTGCTCATCGGCACCGACGACAACTTCAGCGACTCCCAGCGCTCCCTGATCCACACGGTGACCCTCGGCGCCAAGGACTAACTAGCTGTAGCTCCGACGCCGTCACCAGCGGCTCTCGATGTCGTGGCGTCCTGCGTCGGTCAGCTCGCCCCAGACCCGCAGCCGGGAGATGCCGCCGTCCGGGTAGACGTCCGCCCGCACCGCCACGACGGGGGTCGGGCCGGTCTCGCCCTCCGCCGGGTCGGAGACCAGGAAGCGGTGGCGGGTGTCCGGCAGCGCCCGGGTCTTGCCGACCAGCTCGACCTCCTCACCCTCGGCGGTGATGCCGGTGAGGCTGATGTCTCCGGGGGCGTTGAAGACGAAGTAGGACGTGTCGAACTCCACCCAGCGCACCCGGCCCTCACCGGCGAGCTGCACGGTCACCGAGTCATTGCCCTCGCCGCGGCGACGGGCATTCTCCCAGCCCTCGCCCATGTGGCGGGCGCGGCCGAGCCCGAGGATGTTGGAGGGGCTCGAGTAGAACATGTTCGTGCAGTCGGTGACCCGCCCACCGTTCTCGACGGCGGCCAGGTCGATGGTCCCGGAGAGGAAGCGCGGGTCCAGGGCCGGCTGACCGTGGACGCGCAGGCGGGCGATGCCACCGTCGGGGATCATGACCAGCTTGACGTGGGTCACACGACGGAAGGCGGCCTCACCGGCGGGGAAGATCTCGACGTAGTGCTTGTGGTCGCCCTTGGCGTCGGTCACCGGGACCAGTGTGAACCACTCCTCGTCCGGGAGCGCGGCGACCTCCTCGGCGGGCAGGTACTCGTCCAGGGTGAGGCCCAGGACGGCGAACTGCGGCGGGTAGTTGCCGGTGAACCAGGCGGTGTCGACGACGACTCCCTTGACCTGACCGGGGACGCCGAGTCGGACGATGGCGGCGTCGTTGGCGCCGATCTCGTCGTGGCGGCGACGGCGGGTCTCCCAGCCGTCGTAGACCTTGCCCTTGTTGCCGAACTCGTTCGGGTCGAAGTCGGGCTCGTTGGGGCGGATGAGGTTCTCCCGCTCGGCGAAGGCCTCGTCGGTCGCCCAGATGACCGAGCCGGCCAGGGCGCGGCTGGCGAGGTCGGGGTAGGTGACGAAGTCGGGGAGGTCGGCTGCGGGCGGGGTGGCGCTCATGTGTCTTTCTTTCTGGTCAGAGTGTGTAACTGCAGATTACGGGCGGAGGGTGAATGGCCGTGCGGGGGCGGGGAACACCGCGGCGTCCGCCTCGTCCCCGATCGAGACCCCGGGCATGTGGGAGCGGGTGGGCCGGATGTAGACCGGCTCGCCGCCGACCCAGGTGCGGGTCACAACCCCGGCCAGCGCCCGCTGGGCGTAGGCGGTGACCTTGTTGCGCTGGTGCAGCTCCTCGGGCAGCACCACGAAAGCGTCGTCGGCGCTGATCAGGGCCATGTCGGCGCGGCGTCCGGCCGCCAAGGCACCGCGGTCGTCCAGACCGGCCCACTCTGCCGGGTTCTGGCACATCCACCGAACCACGTCGGTCAGCGCCAGGCCACGCAGCCGGGCCTGCGACCACACGACCGGCAGGCCCAGCTGGACCGAGCCGATGCCGCCCCAGGCCTCACCGAAGGAGCCGCCGGAGCCACGTCCGTCGGCACCACCGGCACCGAGGTCGTTGCCGGTGGCGGCCAGTGCCGAGAATGCAGCGAACGCAGTGAGCTCGTTGTGCTCGTTGGCGGACGCCTGAGCCTCGGCGACCTCGGCGAACTTCTTCAGCTCGGCGGTGCAGGGGGAGTGGTCGGAGACGACCGTGGAGATCACCCCGTCCACAAGCCCCTTCCACAGCCGTTCACGGTTACCGGCGGTGCGTACCGGCGGGCAGCACTTGAACTGGGTGGCACCGTTCTGGATCTCCTCGGAGAACAACGCCAGGTAGTGCGGGCAGGTCTCCGCGGTGATCCGTACACCGCGCTCGCGGGCGGCGGCGATCTGGTCGATCGACCCGGAGTCGGAGAGGTGCAGGATGTGCGCCCGGCACCCGGTCTCCTCGGCGGCGGCGATCACCGTGGCGATGGCCGTGGCCTCCGCCGACGACGGGCGGGAGGCCAGGAAACTGTCGTAGGTCTCGTCGATGCCGCCGGCGGCCTCCACGTGCTCCTCGCCGGCGGCGATTTCCCCGGCGTCCTCGGCGTGGACGATGAGCAGGCCGTCGAAGGCGGCGATCTCGGTCATGGCCTGGTGCAGTTGACCGGTGGACAGCGGCTGGAACTCGTCGACCCCGGAGTGCAGCAGGAAGCACTTGAAGCCGAAGACCCCGCGGTCCCACAGGGCCTTCAGCTCACCGGTGCCGAGGTTCTCAGGGACCACACCGCCCCAGAAACCCACGTTGATCTTGGCCTTGTTCGGCTCACCCGCGACCTGCTGCTTGGAGTCGAGGGCGTCCACGGTGACGGTGGAGGGGATGGAGTTCAGCGGCATGTCGAGCAGGGTTGTCACACCACCGGCAGCGGCGGCACGGGTGACGGAGGCGAAGCCCTCCCACTCGGTGCGTCCGGGTTCGTTGACGTGCACGTGGGTGTCCACCAGTCCGGGAATCAGCACCTGGTCGTCGGGGAGGTCGACGACGGAGGCGTCCGGGGCGATGGGGTGACCGTTCGCGGTGCTGTCGTCGCCGGGGACCGCGGCGTCCCGTCCCTGCAGGATCTCGACGATGGTGTCGCCGGCGACCAGCAGTGTGGCCGGGCCCTGCACCGGGGTGTCGTGCCCGTCGGGGAGATACACCGCATTCGCGGCACGGTAGATCGTGGAAATCTGGCTCATCGTTCCTCCTCTGTCAGAGCGCCGTCACAGCCGACCGGTCACCTGGAGCTGCCGCAGGCCGGTCTCGTCGACGCCGGTGGTCGCCAGTTCGTCCTCGGTGACGGCGCCGCAGGCGCGGGCGCGCAGGAGGTATCCCGCCATCGCCTTCGCCGTCGCCGGTTCGTCCATCCAGGTGGATGTGTCGTCGTTGACGTAGGCGCGCAGCCGCTCGGCCGTGGTGGCCCAGTGCTGTCGAAAATACGCGATGGTCGTGAGGTGGCGGGTCACCAGCTGGTTCGGGTGCAGGTCCCACCCCTGGCGGATACCGCGGCGCAGGTGCCGGGCGACCAGCTCACTGTGCACCTTCCACCCCTCGGCGATCTGGGCGTCGGTGCCGACGGGGATGCGGTTGGTGGAGCCGTCGGACAGCTCCACCGCCGTCGCGGTGGTGGCAACCTGCAGGACGTCCTTGGCGAAGTCGGCGACGGGGTGCGCCATGGACTGCTCGGCGGCATCGATCCCGAGCGAGGCGGAGTAGTCGTAGGTGCCGTAGTGCAGGGACAGGACGCGGCCCTCACCGGCCTCGATGATCCGCGGCGGTTCCAGGGAACCGTCTGCGGCGACGATTGCCTGCGGGGTCTCGACCTGCACCTCGAAGGGGATCTCCGGCAGGCCCAGGGTCGTCTCGAGCTGGCGGAGCACCCGGACGAAGGCCTCGACCTGGGAGTGGTGCTGGACCTTCGGCAGCGTCAGCCGCAGGGCGCGGCGGTTGTCGTTGAGGACGCGGTGCAGGACGCCCTGCTCCGCCAGCCCGGTGAGCACGATGGTGAGCGTGCGGATGCCGCGGTCACGCGTGGCCGGGTCGAAGGACTTGAACCGGATACCGGCGAAGGCCGGTGCCGGGGAGTCGGCCACCAGCCACGTGGACAGGATCCCGGCGGCCTCGTGTGCCCGCGAGTCCTCGTCGGCGTCACGTTCCCCGGTGGGGACGCCACGCTGGGTGAACCCGTCCTCGAAGTCGATGCGCAGGTCCTCGATGGGTTCGGTGAGCAGTTTCTCCCTGGTGAGTGCGGCGACGGTGGCGGCGTCACGCTCGTCGACGCCACAGAGACGGGCGAGCCCGGCATCGTCGATGACGGCGTCCAGGGTCCCCAGGGCGGTGTCGCCCCAGGATCGGGGTGTGTCCGCGCTGTCGGTGAGGAGGTGTGCCGGGATGTAGACAGTGTGCACCGGTTGCCGCCAGGTCACCGGGGTCGACCAGAGTCCCGCGACCAGGGGGTCGGTGGTGCTCAGGTGGGTGTCCGCGATCCGCGTCAGCTCCTGGAGAGTCGCCGGGTCGACGGAGGGGTTCGTGGCGGGCAACGGGCCTCCTCGTCAGTGGAGTCGGTGGGAGTCGGTGGAATTGTTCATCAGTGATCCTAGTTCACGGACTATTGTCCCACCGGGTGAGATTCGCGGGGGTGCCCCTCCGGGTGACGGTCACGGCCCCCGTGAAACCTGTACCCGGTGTTCCGGAGCTGCACTAGAATTGCGGACCATGCCACGTCTGCGCCCACCATTCATCGACCGTCTCTTTGCCCGCCGCAGTCGCCTGCCCCGCCCCACCCCGTGGGAGAAGGAGGAGGTACGCATCCCGCTCCGTGACGGTGTTCACCTAGCAGCAGACCTCTACACGCCGACCGTCCCGTCCAAAGGCGTCGTCCTGGTCCGCACCCCGTATGGCCGGGGCATGGCGATGGGGATGGGGTTCGCGCGTGTCTGGGCAGGTCAGGGCTATACGGTGGTCTATGTCGCCTCCCGCGGGACGAACGGCTCGTCCGGCACCTTCGACCCGATGCGCACGGAGACCGCCGACGGCCATGACGTGGTCGCCTGGCTGCGCGAACAGTCCTGGTACCCGGGGACTTTCGCGACCTTCGGGCACTCCTACCTCGGCTACACGCAGTGGTCGATCCTGGCGGACCCGCCGGAGGATCTCGTCGCCTCGGTGGTGATGGAGGGGCCCCACGATTTCAGTCGCCATGCCTGGGGAACCGGATCGTTCCACTACGACATCTTCGGTTGGTCACAGCAGGTGCGTCTGCTGCACAACCGCCGTCCCGGCGACCTGCTGGCCGCGCTGCGTGACCGGTCGGCGCGGAAGGCGGCGGTCTCGGCGGTTCCGGTCCTGCCCGCAGCGACCGCCGCTTTCGATGCCTCGGCGCCGTGGCTGCGGGAGCGACTGGAGCATCCCGACCTCGACGATCCGTTCGTGGCCCCGATGCAGCACGCGGATGCGTTGAAGGCCAGCACCGTGCCGACGCTGATCATCGCCGGATGGCAGGACATCTTCCTCGTGCAGTCAATGGAGCAGTACCGGACGCTGCGGGACCGTGGAGTGACCGTCCGGCTCGTCTCCGGCGCGTGGGGACACCTCGACATGGACAGTGCGGTGATCCGCCCGGCGGTGCTGAACTGGTTGGACGCCCACCTCGCTGGAGTGGCCCGTGCGTACGAGGGTGTCGACGTGGAGTTCACCCCGGCAGGGGAGTGGCGGCATCTCGACCAGTGGCCGCCTGCCGGTGCCGGGGAGTTGGTGCTCCACCCGGCGACCGGTGGCGTGCTGGCTGATGAGGCTCCGGACGCTGCGACGGCGTCTTTCCTCTTCGATCCCGCCGACCCCACCCCGTCGTCCGGCGGCAATGAAATGTCCGGTGGTGGCTACCGTGAGGACAGCTACCTGGTGGAGCGTCCGGACGTCCTGACCTTCGACACCGCGGTGCTGGACCGCGACGTCACCCTCGCCGGAGCGCCTCGGCTGACCTTGCGCCATACCGCGGAGCTGCCGGACGTCGACCTGTTCGTCCGGGTCAGCGACGTGGACGGGAAGGGGCGCTCGACAAATGTGACCGAGACCTTCCGGCGGGTGGTCGGCGAGCATGACTCGGTAGAGCTCGACCTGCTGGACACCGCCCACGTCTTCACCGCCGGACACCGGATCCGACTCAGTGTCGCCGGCGGGTGGTTCCCCTTCTACTCACGCAATCCCGGGAACGGGGAGAATCCGCTGACCGCGGATGTCCTCCATCCGAACCGCCACACGGTGACCTTCGGGGAGGGGACGGCGCTGACGCTTCCGACGGTCGACTAGACGCTGACGGAGACCGAGGCAGCCTCGGCGACGGCGGTGCCCAGGGCGACGACGGCCTGGGTGTGCTGCTCGGAGGGGGTGAAGACGAAGTCGGGGAAGACCTCCTCGAAGGTGAGCAGGACGTCCTTGTCGATGACCTTCATGCCGAGGTAGGTGGCCACGGTGTGCCAGTGGGCCACGGCGGAGGAGGCGCCGGTGGAGCCCCAGCCGATGAAGCCGACGGGCTTCTCGGTCCACTCGCGGAACAGGGAGTCCACGGCGTTCTTCATGACGCCCGGGACAGAGCCGTTGTACTCACCGGTGGCGAAGATGAAGCCGTCGAAGCTGCCGACCTTCCGGGACCAGGCGGCGAGCTCCGGCTCCTCGTACTCGCCCTCGTGCATGCGGGGCGGGGTGGCGGAGGTGAACTTGCCGAGCTGCTGCTCGGCGAGGTCCAGGACCTCGACGTCGGCGTCGACGCCGGCGTTCTTCAGGGACTCGACGGCCCACTCGGCGATCTTGATGGAGTTGCGGCCTTCGCGGACGGTGCCTGCGAAGACGGCGATACGGGGGCGGGAAGTGTTCTCAGAAGTCATGGCCAGTAACTATATCTTTCTATAGTTGACACGTCAACAATAATGCCGACGTTCCTGGGTTCAGGGGTCAGGAGAAGATGCGGACCGACCCTTCGCGAGCAGTGGATGCGGATTCGGCGTCTCGCATGACCACCGATGGGCGGATGTTCTCCAACACGATGACCATCACTCCGGCGAGGATCGCTCCGATGAACCAGGTGTAAGGAGCTGCGGCGGAGAACGCCGGCGTGACCACGATGACGATGCCCACGACAGCGGTGACGCAGATCGACACCACGGCATTGACGTTGAATCCGTTGGAGTAGTGGTAGGTGCCCGACGGGGAGCTGTCGAACAATGCGGGAACGTCGAGGTCTCCACGGTTGATCACGTAGAAGTACGCGATGAGGACACCGAACACGGGTCCGATGAACGCGGCCAGGGTGTCGAGTGTGTAGTGGATGGCGTCCGGGGAGTTGTAGAGGTTCCAGGGGGTGAGGAAGACTGATCCGACTGCGGCGATCATGCCGCCGGCCCGCCACGAGATCAGTTTCGGCGCCACCGTCGAGAAATCGAAGGCAGGTGCGATGAAGTTGGCGACGATGTTGATGCCGACCGTCGCGATCAGGAGGGTGAGGGCACCGAAGGCGATGGCGACGGTGTTGTCGAGCTCTGCGATGGTGTCGACCGGGTCGGTGATCAGCTCTCCGTACACCGGGACCGTGGCGGACGCGGTGACGACGACCATGATGGAGAACACCAGGAAGTTCAGGGGCAGTCCCAGTAGGTTGCCCCGGGTTACAGCCTTCTGGGACTTTCCGTAGCGGGAGATGTCGCCGAAGTTGAGCATCGGTCCCGAGAAGTAGCTGACGGTGGTGGCCACGGCCGCGCAGAACGTGGAGAAGACCGCGAATCCGGTGAGGTTCTCGTCGGAGAGGCTGAAGTTGATGTTCGACCATCCGGCTTCGCTGATGAGGTAGATGGCCAGAATGGCCATCACCACGTAGACCGCCGGGCCACAGAAATCGATGAACTTCCGGATGGCGTCCATTCCGCGCCAGAAGACCAGGGCCTGGACGACCCACATGACACCGAATGCGATGTAGCCGAGCACCGACAGTCCGAGGAATCCGTGGAGGTCCTTGTCGGCCCATTCGGCCCAGTCCGGTTGGATCTTGAGGACGAGGACGACCAGCGCATGGGAGGCGAGGTAGGTCTGGATCCCGTACCAGGCAACGGCAATGCAGCCGCGGATGAGGGCGGGGATCTTCGCTCCGTGAATGCCGAAGGCGGCGCGACAGACCACGGCGAAGGGCGTTCCGGAGCGCTGTGAGGGCAGGGACACGAGGTTGCAGGCGAAGTAGACGATGAAGATGCCGACAAGCAGTGCGAGAAGCACCTGCCATGAGGTGAGACCCATGGCGAACAGGCCACCTGCGGTCGTGTACCCGCCCACCGAGTGTACGTCCGACATCCAGAAGGCGAAGATGTTGTACGAGCCCCACTTCTGCTTCTTCAGTGGGGCAATGTCGTCGTTGATGAGTTCCGGGTCTGCCCCGTCCGGGTAGACGACTTCCTGGTTCTTCATGTCGCTCATTGGATCTCCAGTTCCTTGAATCCGGACAGTTTCTTGGCGGTGCGGGGGGCATACGTACCCGTGCGTGACGTGCGGAGGCCTTGGCGGACGAGGGATTCGGCGAGGCCGACCGCGGCAGCGACCCCGTCGATCACCGGGGCGCCGAGGGCTTTGGTGAGACGAGGAGCGCTCCCAGCCATCCCGCCACAGCCGAGGCAGATGGCTTCAGCACCTTCGAAAAGCGCGGCGCGTGCGAGTTCGAGGATGAGGGCTTCGGTGCGCTCGGCGTCCTCCTCCAGTTCGAGGACGCCGAGGCCGGTGCCCCTCACTGATGAGCACCGGTCGAGTAGTCCGGCCAGCTGCAGGCGCCCCCGGATCATCGGGACGGTCCGGTCGAGGGTCGTGACAACGGCATAACGGTCCCCGACAGCCATGGCGGAGATCGCCGCAGCTTCGGTGATGTCGACGACCGGTACGTCAACGAGTTCCTGGAGTGCCTCGCGACCCTCGTCGCCGTAGCCGGCGACGATCCAGGCGTCTACGGCGGGGGAGTCTTCGGTGACGGGGGCGGTGTTCCGTTCGTTGACCGCGGAGATGACGCCGACCTGCGACAGCGCGGCCTCCAGGTGGGTTTCAACTGATTCGGGGCCGATGGCTGGGGTGACCCCGATGATCGCGGTGTCGGGCGCAGCGACCGTCCGAGCGGCATCGACGATCGTCTGCGTCATCGAGGCGCTGGTGTTGACGTTGACGATGCCTATCGTGATGCGGCTTTCACCTGCGGTGCCGCTGAACGGCCCTGTCTCTGACATGAATTGACTCTCCGTGTTGCTCGTTGGGGCCGGGGTCTTACCGACACCCGGGAAAGGCTAGGGAGCAGAAAATTCTCGCGGGTGACAGCCGTGTTTCCCGTCAGTGTTGCCTCTCTGCGTTCGATTTCGAGGGCATTACAGGGAGTTTGAAACTGTACCGAACGTACGGTACAGTTTCGAGAGTTAGAAACGTCCCTACCAGGAAAGGCATCACAGGCCCGCCATGAGCAACACCACAGTCACCCCGTCCGGGCGTCCCGCCCCGAACGGCACCGCAGCGACGGGCGGTGCCGGTACCGGCCCGACCACTGCGCGGCAGCGGTGGAGCTTCCTGGCGATCATCAGCCTGGGGCTCTTCCTCGTCGGCGCCGACAACTCGATCCTCTACACCGCGCTGCCGGTGCTGCGCGATGAGCTCCAGACCACCTCCCTCCAGGGCCTGTGGATCATCAACGCCTACCCGCTGGTGCTCGTCGGCCTGCTGCTGGGGACCGGCACCCTGGGCGACAAGATCGGCCACCGTCGGATGTTCCTCACCGGAGTCAGCGTCTTCGGTCTCGGCTCCCTGCTCGCCGCCTTCTCCCCGGACGCGTGGGTGCTTATCGCCGCCCGCGCCGTGCTCGGTGTCGGCGCGGCGACGATGATGCCGGCCACCCTCGCGCTGATCCGCCAGACCTTCACCGACGTCCGCGAACGCAACACCGCCATCGGTATCTGGGGCTCGGTCGCCGTCGTCGGTGCCGCGTCCGGTCCGGTCCTCGGTGGCTTCCTGCTGGAGCACTTCTACTGGGGCACGGTCTTCCTGATCAACGTGCCGGTGGTCGTGGCGATCCTCATCGCCACCGTCATCTATGCACCGGCGAACCAGGCCGATCCCTCCCGGCACTGGGACGTCATCTCCTCACTGTGGGCGATGATCATGATGGTCGGCGCGGTGATGGCCATCAAGGAGACCGCCAACTCCGAGGGCGACACCACCATCGTGCTGGTTTCCGTGGCAGCCATGGTCGTCGGCGGAGCTCTGTTCGCCCACCGTCAGACGCTGCTGCGCGGCCGGGGGCTTCCGCCGCTCCTGGAGTTCGGCATCTTCCGTAACCGCATGTTCCTCGGCGGCACGCTGGCTGCGGCACTGGCGATGTTCGTCCTCTCCGGTGTCGAGCTGATGACCACCCAGCGCTTCCAGTCCGCCGGCGGGTTCAGTCCCTTCGAGGCCGGACTGCTGGTCGCCTCGGCAGCCATCCCGGCGGCCCCGGCGTCGATCCTCGGCGGCGCCTCACTGCACCGTCTCGGCTTCCGCACCCTGATCAGTGGTGGTTTCACCTCGATGGCCGCGGGCATCGCCGTGGTGCTGTGGGCTGTCCCGGAGCAGCCGCTGGGCCTGGTCGTCTGCGGCCTGGTGCTGATCGGCGTGGGCGCCGGCATGGTGATGTCGGTGTCGTCCTCGGCGATCATCGGCTCGGCACCGGCGAGCAAGGCCGGTATGGCCTCCTCCGTCGAGGCGATCTCCTACGAGTTCGGCACCCTGGTGTCCGTGGCCCTGCTGGGCAGCCTGATGCCGATGTTCTACTCGATGAATGCGCCGGACGCGGTGGCCGACGACGTCGACCACGGTGTCGACCACGCGGTCTTCGGTGCCGCGGCGGTGGACGCCTACGACACCGCCTACCTTCTGGTCATCCTCATCGCCGGTATCGTGGCAGTCGCTGCGGCCCTGATCACGGCGCGCAGTTTCCGCGGCAACCCGAAGGAGGCCGAGTACTCTGCGCACGAGTAAACGTGACCTGATCCTGCAGGCCGCCGTCGACCTCATCGACCGCGGCGGGCTCGAGGCGGTGACCTACGAGTCGCTGGCGGAGGCGTCCGGCATGTCGAAGTCGGGGATGGTCTACCACTTCCCGTCCCGGCACGAGATGATGCTCGGCATCCACGAGTACCAGGCCGCCCAGTGGGAGAAGGAGCTGGAGGCTGCCGCCGGCGGGACCGCCGACGAGGTCGACGCCCGGACCCGGTTGCGGGCGATCGTGGTGACGATGAGCCGCTCGGCATCCAGGGCGGAGCTGGTCCTGCAGGTCGATGCGATGGCCAACCAGGAGTTCAACGTTCCGTGGCAGGACGTCGACAGCCGGTGGATGCCGTCCGCGGACGGCGTCGTGGGGGCCGGGGAGGACGATCAGGACGCGGCGCTCGCCCGGGCGGCGTACCTGGTGCAGGTTGCGGCGGACGGCATGTGGCTGCACGACCAGGTGCACGAGGCGTCGCTGTCCTCGGCGCAGCGCACCGCGTTGACCGACGCGATCCTCGCGATGATTCCCGAAGAGTCGGAGGCGTAGTCCGGGGCGCGGTGCTCGCGAGCTACTCCTGAGTTGCGATCTGAATGCCGTCAACGATCTGGTCGAACAGCTCCTGATCGAAGTCGAGATCGCTGTCGCCCAAGCCCTCAGCTTGTTCTGACGTTGTCGCGTCCATGTTGTTTACAGACAACTGCGCAACGACGTATTGATCGTCGACAGGTACTGACATGGTGTAGACGTGTGTTTCGAACTCCGGGATTGTTGAATATGAATCTGATTCGACAACTCCGGTAAACGCTTGTGCGGGATAGCCGCATGTCGTTGTCGGCTCAGATGCCTCGGTAACCCGGAGGCCGTCGTCGGTCACGGCCTTTTCCAGCTGGTCCGCGCCACCTGTGGGCGATCTCTTGGCGCTGAACATGAACATTGTGGTTTCTCCGCGGGAGGCTTCGTCCCGGTCCACCATTCCGATCTCGGGGTAGTAGGACCCATCGTCAGGGCCTCCGCCGGTATCGAAGGTCTCCCAACCTTCCGGGATCGGAATGTTGAATGAGGGATCCCCGTCCTCGTTCCGTACTTGCTCAAGCTCAAGAGTCGTGCTGTTGCATGTGTGGTCGGCTGCTTCATTACTTGCAGTCCCGTCCGCATCGTCACTGGTGGCGAGGGTGGTTTCCGGTGATTCCGAATCATCGTCACTTGAACAGGCGGACAGTGCGGTGCAACTGACTATTGCAGCAGCGCTCATGATGAGAGCTCTTTTATGGGTTGGTACGGAGAGAGTTGTCACGTTTGGGTCCTCGGCGTCTAGAAAACGCGGTCGTCATTATTATTTCCAGTCTCTTGTGTACAGCAAATGGACGGTCCGTAACTCATGATCTGTGCGATTAGAGAGCGCTGTAAACCTGGGCATGACGGGTGCCGATCCCGGTGCAGTGCACGGCGATGATTCCCTAACTGGAGCGTTCTCTCCAGCGCGACCACAGGCTGCTGAACACCACGAATGCCAGACAGGTCACGCCGAACAACGGCGCGACGAGGCCGTAGGCGGCCAATGCAACCACCAGGACCACGGCGCCGGCGCTCCACCCGCCGTCGGTAGGGGCCCGCGGCGGGGCGGAAGCGACAACTTGGTCCCGGCCCCGCCGCCGGAACCACATCGCGTACCCCCAGACCACCATCACCGCGATGGCGGCGGCCAGGACGGCGAGGACCAGCTGGTTCGGTAGCCCGAACAAGGTTCCCATGTGCAGCTGGATCAGCCAAGACGACGCCTGTGCCGCCAGCGGCCAGTCCCGGAAGTCGATCCGGTCGGTGACCTGCCCGGTCGCCCAGTCGATCGAGACGGCGTCGGTGGTCAGCCTGTAGGATGCCCGGTTCTCCTTCGCCGTCCACGCCTCACCGTCGGCGGCCGGCGGGGTGAGGGTGACCGGGGTACGCAGTTCCTCGCGGGCGGTGGCGGCGACCCGGTCGACCGCGCCAGGGTTCAGGCCCCGCACGAAACCGCCGGATGCGTTCGCTGCGCCGTGGTCGCCGTGACTGGCGTGCGCTCCCGCAGATGCGTCCTCCCCGGACGTCACCTCGACCCCGGGAATCGAGGTCGACACCGCCGGCTCCTGCCAGCTCAACTCCGAGCGAACTTGTCCGATGTTCGTCCCAGCCACCGATGACCAGGTCAGCCCGGTGGCGGTGAGGAAGACCATGCCCACGGCCACGACCGTGCCGGTCGCCCCGTGCCGTCGCATCGTGCGGGTGCGTCCCCGCCCTCCGGTGCCCAGCATGCGACCCGGGTTCTTCCGGTGACGCTGCCACCACATCACCAGCCCGCCGACGGCCAGGACCCCCAACCAACTGGCCGCCAGCTCGGAGTAGAGACGTCCCGGTTCGCCGAGCCACAGCATGCGGTGGCCCTGGGACAACCAGTGCCGCATCGGCAGCGCCGCTGAGCTGCCGTACTGGGTGGAGTCACCCTTCACTTCACCGGAGTAGGGGTCCACGAACACCGCCCGGGTCGTGGACTCTGGCAGCTCGACGTCGGCGAAGAGGACACGGGTGGTCTCGTGGTCCTCGCCCAGTCGCACCCCGGCCAACGGCAGGTCGGGGAACTCGGCGCGCGCGGCGGTGACCTGCTCGCTGACCGGGACGGCCGGTGCGTCGTGCGCCGTGGCAGTCAGCAGGTCATGGTGGACGACCCGCTCGACGGTCGGGGAGACGGCGTAGAGGAAACCGGTGACCGCGGCGACGAGGATCAGTGGTGCGCACAGGACGCCAGCGAAGAAGTGCAGGCGCTTGAGCAGGCGGGGGAGCTGTTGCCCGGTCCGTTCGGACGGTGCAGTCGGTGCAGTCGGTGAGGGGTGTTCGGTCGTTGTCGTCACGATGAAGTAGTCGGCGGGATCGCCGCGCGGGTTCCCGGGCCAGCCCCGGCGGGGGGTGACCGGGAGGGTTCAGGGAACCGCGGGACCCTGGCGTCCGACTACTGAACCAGTGACCCGATGCGGTGAAGTGCCGTGTCCCCATCCGTGTCCCCATCCCCAGGAGAAGACCTTGTCCCTGACCCGCACCGCCCGCTCTGCAAATCCCCTGTCGCGACGGATCCCGGCCGCCCTGGTCGCGGCGACGCTCTGCCTCGGCGTGGCGTCCTGCGGCGACGATTCGGACGCCGGAAGTGCTGAGGACACCGCGACCAGCGACGCCGGCGCGGAAGTCTCAGACGGTGACCTGGTCCTGGAGGAGGGCTACGTCGGCGCGAAGGACGCGGACACGGAGATGACCGCGGTCTTCGGCGAGCTCACCAACACCACCGACGAGGACATCCACCTCACCCGGGCCGAGGGTGACCTGGAGGGCGTCTACGAGTTCCACGAGACGGTGGACGGCATGATGCGTCAGACCGAGGACGGCATGGTCATCCCGGCGAACGGAAGCACGATGCTGGAACCGGGCGGGGACCACATCATGATCATGGAGAACTCCGACGAGATCGCGGCCGGTGACGTCCTCAACCTCACCCTCACCGCGGAGGACGGATCGACCTTCGAGCTCGAGGACATCCCGGTGCGCGTGCAGCAGTCGGCGCACGAGGACTACGCCGGTGACGATGCCGAGGACGGAGCCGCCGAGGATGGCACCGACGACCACTCAGGTCATTGATCCTCCGCTTCCTGCACCGCCCTCTCCGTGTCCTCCAGCACGAGGACGTGGTTGAGGGCACCGGCGGCCATCGACGCCTGTCCCACGGAGGCGGGGACGTTGAACCGGGGATTGACCACGTTGCCCGTGGCCCAGATGCGTGGGTGACTGGTGCGTCCGGTCTCGTCGGTCTGCAGGAAGGTCCCGACGCCGGGGAACTCGTACCGTTCCAGGTCCAGGCCTGCGAGGAAGCCGTCCCGGGGACGCGATTCCGGGGAGACGGCGAGGGCGTCCACCTCGTGGGTCTGGCCGTCCTGCGTGCGCACGCCGCGCAACGACGAGACGGAGTCTGCAGTGTCGGTGGACGCTGACAGTACCTCGGTCACGGGGGACGCGACGAGCGAGACCCCGCGGGCGGCGAAGCCTGCGCGGGTGTCCTCGTCGAGGCCGTCGAACAGCGCAGGGTCGGTGGTGAAGACGGTGACGGAGTCGGACCACTGGCGGATGAGCGTGGCCTGGTGGAAGGACGGCGGTGAGGTCGCCAGGACACCGATCCGGGTATCGCGGACCTCCCATCCGTGGCAGTAGGGACACTGGAAGGCCGCGCCACCCCAGTGCTCCGCCAGACCGGGGATGTCGGGGAGGTCGTCGTCGAGGCCGGTGGCGACCAGCACCGCGCGGGTTCGGTATTCGGTACCGTCGGTGCAGGTGAGCCGCACGGTCGCTGACTCGGCGTCGTTGTCACTGCCGCTGCCGTCGATCCGGTCCACGACACCGGTCGCGAAGGTGACCCCGTAGCCCTCCGCCTCCTCACGGCCCCGCGCGAGCAGGTCCAGCGGGGGAGTCCCGTCGAGTCCGAGGACGCCGTGCATGTGCGGTGCGAAGCGGTTGCGTGGTGCGCCGGAGTCGAGGACCAGGACGTTACGACGTGCGCGCCCGAGCATCTGAGCGGCCTCCAGGCCTGCCACGCCGCCACCGATGATGATCGTGTCGTAGGAGTTCATGCCGCCACATTAATGAAAAACATGTTCATTATCAACGTGAGACGGTTGCCCCGGTCCGCGGGATTACGAGCACGGCCACGGCAACCACCGCCGCGCCGCAGCAGATGATCAGCGTCCAGGCGACGGTCCCCACGCCGAGACTGCCCGCCAAGGCCGCACCGAAGGCGATGCCGAGCTGACGCGCGGTCGAGGTCATGCCACCCGCCACCCCGGCCCGGTCCGCCGGCAGCGTGCTGACCGCCGTATTCGTCACCGGCGCACTGGCGATACCCACACCAGCACCCGCCAGCAGGAAGGCGAGGAAGAGCACGGGCAGAGTCTGCGGCAGCAGGCACAGCCCGGCGACGGCGATGAGCGTCCCGGAGATGATCAGCGGCAGACGCGGACCGGTGCGTCCGACCAGGATCCCGGACAGCGGGGCACCGACCACCGTGCCCACGGCCATGGGGAGGGTGGCGGCACCCGCGGCAACGGTGGACCAGTCGGAGTCCACCTGCAGCAGCATGGTGGTCAGGAACATCACCATGCTGAAGGCGGTGAAGACGACCACTGCCGAGACGATCGCTGCGGCGAAAGGGCCGTTGCGTGCCAGGGACAGGTCGATCAGCGGGGCGTCACGTCGGGTCTCGACGACGATGAACGCGGCAGCCGTTGCCACCAGCAGTGGGTAGGCGACGAGGGCGATCGGGGACGTCCACCCCTGGTGCGGCCCCTCAATGAGCAGCGTCACCCCGATGCCCACCAGGGCGACCAGCAGGATCTGCCCCACCGGGTCCAATGGACGGGGATCGGCGGCACGGGACTCCGGGACGAACACGGCCACCAGCACCAGGATCAGCGCGATCAGCGGCAGGTTCACCCAGAACACCGCCCGCCAGTCGATGGCGGAGGTCAGCGCACCACCGGTCACCGGGCCCGCCGCCAGACTGATGCCGAACATCGACCCCCACGCGCCGATGGCCAGGGCACGTTCGCGTGGATCGGTCATCACGTTGACCACGATGGCCAGGGCCACCGGGGTGAGCATCGAGGCCCCGACCCCCTGCAGTGCGCGGGCGAGGACGAGCACCTCCAGCGTGGGCGCCACCGCACAGGCCAGTGAGGACAGTGCCACGGTCACCAGCCCGATCCGGAAGATCCGTCGGCGTCCGTAGCGGTCCGCCAGGGCGCCAGCGGTGATCAGCAGACTGGCGAAGGGCACAGTGTAGGCGTCGACGACCCAGGCCAGCCGCTCCCGTTCCACACCGAGCGAGGTGCTGACGCTCGGCAGGGCCACGGTGACCATCGAGGTGTCCAGGCCCACGAGGAAGAGCGCCGAGGCGCAGACGAGCATGATCGTCCAGCGCCGGCGGCGGGAGAGCGCACCAGAAACCCCGTCAGTCACCCGTCAGCTCCGCTGTCGCCACACCGCCGAGGTCGTCAGCGCGGCGATCGCGGTGGTCAGCGGCACCGCGGCGACAAGGGCCAGCGAACCCGTCGCCGACCGCAGCACCTCGGTGGCCATGATGTCCGAGGCGAAGATGTTGCCGAAGGAGCGTCCGGACACGCTCAGCAGCACCAGCAGCGGCAGTGCCGCACCGGCGTAGGACAGCACCAGCGTGTAGACCGTGGACGCCAGGTGGTCGCGTCCCACGCGCATGGCGGTGGTGAAGAGCTTCAGGTTGGACGCACCGGGTGCCGCCTCGCGCAGCTCGGAGATGGTGGACGCCTGCGCCACCGTCACGTCGTTGAGCACGCCGAGGGTACCGATGATGAAGCCGGCGAGAAGCAGGCCGCTGATCGAGAGCTCCGGCAGGTACAGCATGATCTGCATGTTGTTCTCGTCGGCCAGGCCACGCAGCTGGTTGGTGTCGATCGCCAGCCACGCCAGGCCGGTGCCGACCGCCAACGCCGCCAAGGTGCCGCCCAGGGAGGACGCGGTCTTCCAGTTCATCCCGTGCACCAGGAACAGCACCAGGTACAGCACCGCCGAACAGGCCGTGACGGCCAGCAGCACCGGGTCTCCGCCGCGGGCCAGGGCGGGCAGCAGGAAGATGCCGAACACCCCGAGGGTGATCACCAGGCCGGCGATGGCACGCACACCACGCCAGGCACCGACGGCGATGATGGCGACCAGGGTGATCGCCAGCCACACCCACACCGGGGTGGAGCGCTCGTAGTCCTGGAAGGCGTAGGTGTAGCTGCCGTCCTCGGCGGTTCCGGCGGTCAGCAGGATCTCCTCGCCGACGGGCAGCTCGGGGGAGCCCTCGGCGTCGGTGACGGCGAGCAGGGTGCGGCGTCCCTCCTCCTCGCCGGAGGTGATCTCCACGATGACCTGGTCACAGGTTGCGGAGTCGTTGTCGGACCCGGGTGCCGGCTGGGCACTGGGGTGCTCGGCGGGCGGGGAGGTGTCGAAGGAGCGTCCGATGTACTGGGAGTTGCACGACCCGGTGGTCTCCAGGATGACGGTGCCGCTGACGACGTCCTGCGACAGGTTCGAGGTCTGGTGGAAGCTGTCCTCGGTGGTCACCTCGCCGTGCGGCCACTGCAGGACGACGGCGACGGAGGTGATGAGGAAGCCGACGACCAGGGCGATGAAAAGGATCGCCAGGGGCAGGGTCCAGGTCACCCGACGTGGGTCGAGGTTGCGCGGGTGGATGCGCTCGCGCCAGGGGCGGTCATCGACGGAGCCGTGACCGTGGCCGTGGCTGTGTCCGTGGGCGGCCGCGGCGTCGAGCTGGGCGTTGGGGTCGGTGTCCGTGCTGGCGCTGTCGGCCTTCTGTCGGCCGGGGGAGGGGGCATGGTGGCGTCCCAAGACGAGGCTGCCTTCCTGGTTCGTGCTGGGCGAGTCCCCTGGAGTATATCGGGCGCCTCTGTACTGCCCGCCTTTTTCCTGTTACCGTGAACGACATGTACAAAGGCGCTGCAATCGCGAGGCCCTGGACCCGCCGCTGACGGCGGATAGTCCCCTCATGCCCTGACTGTCACTTCACAGTCACCTGACGTCTCCCGCCGTCCTCCCGGCACACACAGCACACCCACTGTGGAGCCGGGCGGCGGATTCCTGCATGCCCGGCTCCGGAAGAACTCTGGAGACCACCCATGTCCCGTGTCCGAACACACACACCTACCCATGCCTCCCACGTCCGTACCGCGGACGTCCACGTCACCATCGGCGGACGCACCGTCCTGACCGGTGTGACCGTCACCGTCGCCGCCGGGCGACGCGTCCTCGTCGTCGGCGAGAACGGTGCCGGCAAGTCCACCGTCCTGCGCGCCCTGGCCGGTGAAATCGTCCCCGACGCCGGAACGGTCGACCGTTCCGGCAGCCTCACCCTGGTCCACCAGGGGATGGACGATTCGCCGGGGCAGACCGTCGGTGACCTCGTCGCAGAGGCCACGGCGGAGTCCGACCAGGCCCTGGCCGACCTCGACGAGGCGCTGACCGGCGGTGACCTCGGCGAGGCCTACGAGGAGGCCCTCGACCGGGCGACCCTGCTGGACGCCTGGGACGCCCACCGTCGCGTCGACGTCGCCCTGGAGGGCCTCGGTGCCTGCACCGACCGTCAGCGTGAACTGCTCGCCCTGTCCCACGGGCAGCGGTACCGCGTCCGCCTGGCTTGCGCGTTGGCGTCCGGCGCGGGCACCCTGCTGCTCGACGAACCGACCAACCACCTCGACGCCACCGCTCTGGCCTTCCTCACGAAGGCGGTCCTCGACTACGCCGGCGGCGTCGCGGTGGTCACCCACGACCGTGCGCTGCTACGCGATCTCTCCGCCGACGGCAGCGCGACCTACCTCGACCTCGACCCGACGTCCGACGGCACCCCGCGGACCTTCACCGGCACCTACGACGACTGGGTCGACGCCCGCCGTGCCGACCGCGAGCGCTGGGAGCAGGAGTACACCGCCCAGGTCACCGAACACCGCCGCCTCGCCGCGGCGGTGGAGGATGCCCGCGGCCGCCAGGTCACCGGCTGGCGTCCCGGCAAGGGGGCGCCGAAGCACGGCCGGGCGACCCGTGTCGACGGGGTGGTGCAGACGTTGCACCGCCGCCAGGAGGCCTTGGACGCCCACGCCGTCGACATCCCCGAGCCGCCGCTGGAGCTGCGGTGGCCGCAGGTCGCCGTGGAGTCCGGACGCACCCTCCTGCGGTGTGAGGAGCTCACCGTACCGGGTCGGTTGGACGTCCCGGTCACCCTGTCGCTGTCCGGCGGTGACCGGCTGCTGCTCACCGGCCCGAACGGTGCCGGAAAGTCGACGCTGATCGGCGAGATCGCGGCGGCGGACCGGGAGAGCAGCAGCATGACCGTCGGCGAGAACGTCCGGATCGGCGTGCTGACCCAGCACGAACCGCAGTGGGACAGTCCCGACCTGGTCGCCGCGGAGGTCTACGACCGGCATGTCCAGTCATTGAACGCCGATGCGCCGGGCCTGTCCTCCCTCGGTCTGCTCGACCGTGAGGCCCGCTCGACCCCGGTGGCCCGGATGTCCCAGGGACAGCAGCGACGACTGCACGTGGCCCTGGTGCTGGCAGGACGTCCCGATCTCCTCGTCCTCGACGAGCCGACGAACCACCTGTCCGCCCCGCTGGTGGACGCGATGACCGACGCGCTGACGGCGACTCAGGCAGCGGTGGTCGTGGCCACCCACGACCGTCAGATGCTGCGCGATCTGAGCGAGAAGGCCGGGTGGCCGAGACTGGAGTTGGGAGGTTCGCCTACCTGAAATTACAGGTCCGTTGCAGGTCGCGCGGTTATGCCGCCGACTGCCGCCGGTGCTAACCTGGCTGCATGACCACAATCAGCCACGTCGCCAAGGCTGCTGGCGCTGATGCAGAGGCCGTCGGTGACTCCGACGCGCGTACCCCGCGGGTTCAGCACGACCAGCGCGGCCAGGACGTGAGCGCCGCCGACCGTTTCATGCTGCGCCTGCTGCGGATCAAGCAGGTCGACCCGATCGACATGGAGGCCGTCAAGAGCGCTCACCGGGCATTCCGGTGGGCGATCGTCTTCTCAGCGATCCGGTGCACCATCACCTACCTGCTGATCCCGATCCTCATCCCGGTCGTCAGCGTCGCCGGTGCCGTGGCGACCCCGGTGAGCATCACCCTGTGTCTCGCCGCCGGTATCAACGGCGTGATCGGCGTGCGTCGGTTCTGGAAGACGAACCACGTGGGCAAGTGGAAGTACACCTGGTTCATGGCCTTCGTCTTCGTGATCCTCATCGGCACCCTGATCTACGAGATCACCGGACTGGTGACCGGCTGATGAGCATGAAGAACGCCGACACCACCAACTCCAACACCGCGGCACAGGACGGCTTCGAGCCCGAGGTGACCGAGGAGGAGATTCGCGCGCACCTGCAGCAGGAGGTCCCCGGGTCCTCCGCCCAGGACGTCGTCACGCTGCTCTTCATCGCCGTGATGATCATCCTGACCGTGGTCTGCTTCGTCTTCATCATCTAGGGAGGGACAGATCATGTCGACCACAGACCACGAGTTGAGCGGCCACGAGCTGAGCGAGTCCGACGACGAGCTCCGTGACGCACATGAGGCACACGAGGCCTACGCCAACAGCGACAAGTCCGTGTACGACGAGGTCCCCGGAACCACCTCCGCAGACGTCGTCACCTGGATCTTCGCCGGGGTCATGACGGCCGCGACCGTCTGGTGCATTCTCTTCGTCATGTGACGTCGACGCCCTCTGACGGTCGAGCCAACCGTTCCGTCCGACGCGGGAAGACCAACGTGATCTCCCCGTCCACGTCCACGCGCGTGACCGCGCGGCCGTAGACCGGCTCCAGGATCCCCGGGGTCAGGACCTCGTCCGGCGTCCCGTGCGCCACGACCCTCCCGTGGTCCAGCACCACCAGCTCATCGCAGTAGCGTGCCGCGAGGTTCAGGTCGTGCAGCACCACCGCCGAGCCCGGCAGTCCACTGACCAGCTCGAGGATCTCGTGCTGGTAGCGCACGTCCAGATGGTTCGTCGGCTCGTCCAGCAGCACGTGCCGGGCCTGCTGCACCAGCGCCCGGGCGATCAACGCCCGCTGGCGCTCACCGCCGGAGAGGACCGAGAGGTCGCGGGTGGCCAGCTCCGTCATCCCGACCGCGTCCAGCGATCCTTCGACGATCAGCTGGTCCATGGATCCGCCGGTACCGAAGCGTCCGCGGTGGGGGAGCCGTCCGAGCATCGCCAGTTCGGCCACGGTCATCGGCATACCGGCCGCCGAAGCGTCCCGCTCCTGGGCGACGACGGCGACCGTGCGCGCCACCTCGCGGCGGCGGACGTCCGCCAGGTCGCGGCCGTCGAGCAGGACGCTCCCGCCGGTCAGCGGCACCGCGCCGTACAGGGCGCGTAGCAGGGTGGTCTTGCCGGAGCCGTTGGGTCCGACGAGACCGACGGTGCCCTCGTCCGGGATGGTGAGGGAGACGCCGTCGACCGCGGAGTGGCCACCGAAGCTGACCTGCACATTCTCGGCGGTGATCATTCCAGTCCCTCCAGGTAGGCGTCCAGTGTCTCGAGTCCGTCGACGGCCAGGGGAGTGGGCGGGTCGGCGAAGTTCAGCAGCATCGGCAGGATGTTCTGCTCGCGTCCTGCGGTGGTGGTCCCGATGCCGGGCAGGTCGTTGACGGCGTCGAGGTACTGCTCCCCGTCGCCGCTGGGGTACAGGGCGAGGATGACGTCCGGGTTGCGGTCCACGAGGTCCTCGGCGGTCACCTCGAAGACCCGTTCGTCCTGGTCGGCGTAGACGTTGGTGGCGCCGGTGCGCTCGATCAGCGGGGTGGCCATCGAGCCACCGCCGTAGGCGTAGGTCACGCCGCCACCGATGGTGGGGAAGACCGCGGCGACGGACTTGTCGTGGTCGCCGGTGATGCCGCCCAGCCGGGCCTGGAGGTCGGAGATGGCCGATTCCGCGGTATCCTCGCGTCCGAAGACGGTGCCGTAGAGTTCGATCTCCTCCCAGACGTTGTCCCAGGTGACCGGAGCGTCGATGTCACCGCAGAGCGCGGGTTCCTCCAGTTGGGGGATGTCGGACTGCGCCAGGGTCTGCCGGTTGATGGTGTCGGTGTCGCCGAGCACCAGGTCGGTGCCGGTGGCGACGACCTCCTCCCGGGAGATCTGCAGGTGACCGGAGGCGTCGGTCTTGTCGGTGAGCGAGGGGATCGCGTCGAGCTGCATATTGGTGTTGTCGTCGTAGTACTCGTCCGGGTACTGGCCGGCACGGGTGGTGACCTTGTCCAGCACGCCGAGCTCGCTCAGTGTGGCGACCGGCGCAGAACGCAGGAGGGTGACGTTCTCCGGCGGTGCGTCGAGGGTGACGGAGTCGCCGCAGTTGTCGACGCTGATCGACGCCTCCTGGGAGGTGTCCCAGGTGCTGCAGGACGCCAGGACGAGGGAGGACAGCAGGACGGTGCTGAGGGCGGCGCTGGTGCTGCCGGCTGACTTCTTCACGAGGCGACTCCCTTGTGCATGCGGTGGACGAGGAACAGCAGGAACGGGGCGCCGACGATGGCGGTGATGATGCCGATCGGGATCTCCTGCGGGGCGAGCAGGGTGCGCGCGCCGATGTCCGCCCAGCACAGCAGCACCGCTCCGAGCAGGGCGGACACCGGCACGACCGCCCGGTGTGTGCCGCCGACCAGCCGTCGGGCCAGGTGGGGGACGACCAGCCCGACGAAGCCGATCGACCCGGCCATGGCGACGACCGTGCCGACGAGCAGGCAGGACAGGACCAGCAGGACGATGCGCATTCGGTCCGGGTTCACGCCGAGGGTGAGGGCGGTGTCGTCGCCGGCGGCCAGGGCGTCCAGCTTGGGTGCGATGACCAGCAGGACGGCGGCGACGCCGAGCACAACGAGAACCACCGCGAGCAACGGCCCCGACCAGGACGCCAGTCCCAGGGAGCCCAGCAGCCAGAACATCACCGAGCGGCTCTCCTCGGCCGAGTCGGAGGCGAAGATCATGAAGCTGGTCAGGGCGGAGAGCGCGTAACCGACGGCGACGCCGGCCATGATCAGACGAGTGGCGGTGATGCGTCCGGCCGCACCGGCGACGCCGAAGACGATGAGCGAGGCCACCGTCGCGCCGAGGAAGGCGCTGGTCTGCAGGGCGTAGTCGCCGAAGCCGGCGCCGATGCCGGTGAGGATGGCGGCCGCCGCACCGACGGAGGCGCCGGAGTTCACGCCGAGGACGTAGGGGTCGGCGAGGATGTTGCGGACGCAGGCCTGCAGGATCACCCCGGCGACGGCGAGGCCGGCACCGACGGCGGCGCCGAGGACGACCCGCGGTGCCCGGATGGTCCAGATGACGGCGTCGTGCCGGGCCAGGTCGCCGGTGGTTCCGGTGGCCCCGCTGCCAATGTCCAGCGGATTGCCGACGATGTGGTGGGCGAGGATGCGGAAGGAATCGACCGGGGAGACGCTGACTGACCCGACACCGACGCTGATCACGAGGGTGACGAGCAGGGCCAGGGTGAGGACCGTGCACCAGGCCAGTGCCCGACGTCGGGACGCTGCCGTCCCCAGAGTGTCCGGGGCTGGTGCTGGGCCGGTTCTCCGGCGGCGGTCGAGGATGGTCACGCAGGATCACGTTATGCGTCCGGAGGGGCGGAACGCACATTCAAAGGACCATTTGAATGAAGGTTTTACCTGCACGAAACGAGCGTAGGGAGCACATGTGGCGTGGCGCACTACTAGAGTGCGGAAGCATGACCGGGACGGGAGAGAAGGACGCTGCAGTGACTGCCGACACAGCCGTCGCCCGCATGTGCGCCCTGTCCGACGACTGGTCGGAGACCTTCCGGCTTCTCGGCGACCCGACCCGACTGCGACTGCTCACCGTCCTGCACTACGTCGGTCCCGGGACCCTCAGCATGTCCGAGCTCGCCGACCGGGCAGAGGTGAAGGTCGCGACTGCCTCGGCTGCCCTGAGGTTGCTCACCAACGCCGGGATCGTCACGGCCACGCGGGACGGGAAGATGATGCGTTACGCCCTGTCGGACGAGCGCGTCCACCGGTTGCTGCACCACCTCGGGGGTACGCACAGCCATTCGTGAACGGTAGTTTCGCGGGCGCGGTCAGGGGTAGGGGAGTGCTGTTCACCTCTGTCGTTTACCTGCGTTTACCTGTCCGGCATTCCGAACAATGCCGACGAAACAACACCAACACCGACATGAAATAAGCGCTTCCTAGTGTGAGCCGGGTCCGAAGCACGAAGCTCACGAGGAGAATGCATGTCACCGAACACCGGTCCCGTCGACAAGAGAAGGCGGTGGCGGCGATTCATCGACGGCACCGCCGTGGTGTCCGCCCTCGCCGGCATCAGCCTGGTGCTCACGTCCTGCACCGGAGCACGGGCAGGCGAGCCGGTACCCACGGCGGAGTCCTGCCTCGACACCTCCGGTGACAGCATCAAGATCGGGTTCATCAACTCGCTGTCCGGGACCATGGCGATCAGCGAGACCACGGTCAACCAGTCCCTGCACATGGCCGCCGAGGAGATAAACGCCGACGGCGGCGTCCTCGGCAAGAAGCTCGAGATCGCCGAGGAGGACGGAGCGTCCGAACCCGTCACCTTCGCCGAGCGCTCCCAGCGGCTCATCCAGGAGGAGTGCGTCGCCGCCGTGTTCGGCGGGTGGACCTCGGCCTCCCGAAAGGCGATGCTGCCGGTGTTCGAGTCCAACAACTCGCTGCTCTTCTACCCGGTGCAGTACGAGGGCCTCGAGGCCTCCCCGAACATCTTCTACAACGGGGCGACCACCAACCAGCAGATCGTCCCGGCGCTCGACTACCTGAAGGACGAGAAGGACGTGAAGTCGCTCTTCCTGCTCGGCAGCGACTACGTCTTCCCGCGCACGGCGAACATGCTGATCAAGCAGTACGCCGAGGCGAACGACATCGAGATCGTCGGCGAGGACTACACGCCGTTGGCTTCCACCGACTTCACCACGATCGCCAACCGGATCGACTCCTCCGGTGCTGACGCCGTCTTCAACACCCTCAACGGTGACTCCAACGTGGCTTTCTTCCGTCAGTACAACGGCATCGGCCTCACCCCGGAGGAGATGCCCGTGATGTCGGTGTCCATCGCCGAGGAGGAGGTCGGCGGTATCGGCGCCGGCAACGTCGAGGGGCAGCTGACCGCCTGGGACTACTACCAGAACGTCGACACCGAGGAGAACGCCTCGTTCGTCGAGCGCTTCAAGGAGGAGTACGGCGAGGACAAGGTCACCTCCGACCCGATGGAGGCCGCCTACACCAGTCTGTACCTGTGGCGGGAGATGGTCGAGAAGGCCGGCTCCTTCGACGTCGACGAGGTCCGTGACGCAGCGGACGGAACGTCCTACGACGCACCGGAAGGCACCGTCACCGTCAACGGCGACAACCAGCACATCACCAAGACCCCCCGCATCGGACGGATCAACTCCGACGGGCTCATCGACACCGTGTGGGAAGAGGACGACCCGGTCGACCCGGACCCGTTCCTCGACGACTACGACTGGGCCGACATCGCCGACGACGTGAAGCCGGAGGTGGACTGACCCATGGACGTCATCCTCAACCAACTCGTCGCCGGGCTCAGCGTGGGCTCGGTCCTGCTCCTGGTCGCGGTCGGTCTCTCGCTGACCTTCGGCCAGATGGGCGTGATCAACATGGCCCACGGAGAGTTCATCATGGTCGGCGCCTACACCGCCTTCGTGGTGCAGGGTGTGGTCTCCAGCGCGGGCCTGTCCCTGATCGTGTCGATCCCGGTGGCCTTCGTCATCGGCGGTCTGCTCGGCGTGATCCTGGAACAGGTGTTGATCAGGCACCTCTACCACCGCCCGCTCGACACGTTGTTGGCGACCTTCGGCGTGGGCCTGATCCTGCAACAGCTCGCCCGCGACATCTTCGGCGCCCCCGCCGTCGACGTCCGGGCACCCGGGTTCCTGCAGGGCAACGTGGAGATCCTCGGCGCGACCGTCCCCATGTCCCGCCTGTTCATCCTGGTCCTGGCGCTGGTCATCGTCGCCGCGCTCGGCGCGTACATGGTGAAGAGCCCGGCAGGACGCCGCATCCGCGCCGTGGTGCAGAACCGCGACCTGGCGGAGACCAACGGCGTCGACACCCGCGCGACCGACCGGATGACCTTCTTCATCGGCTCCGGCCTGGCCGGTGTCGCCGGCGTGCTGATCACCCTGATCGGTGCGACCGGGCCGACGATCGGCCAGAACTACATCGTGGACGCCTTCCTGGTGGTCGCCGCGGGCGGCATCGGACGCATCAAGGGTGCGGTCATCGTCGCCTTCGCCCTCGGTGTCATCCAGGCCTTCGTCGAGTTCTCGACCGGGGCCAGCATCGCCAAGTTCATCGTCCTGATCCTGGTCGTCATCTTCCTGCAGTTCCGTCCCCAGGGCCTGGTCACGGTCCGGACGAGGAGTCTCACATGAATGAATCGACAACACTTCGCCGGACGACGACCGTCATCGGCGCGCCCCGCACAGTGTGGGCGGGGGCGGGACTGATCGTCCTGGGCATCGCCCTGCTCGCCGTCGCCCCGGCGGTCATGACCCCGTTCGGTCTGGGCCAGATGGGACGCTTCGTCTGCTACGCCATCGTCGCCGTCGGCATCGGCATCGCCTGGGGACGTGGCGGCATGCTCACCCTCGGCCAGGGAGCCTTCTTCGGCATCGGCGCCTACGTCATGGCGATGCACATGCTGCTCGCCGACGGGGAGCAGGACGACAGCGGTATCCCGTCCTTCATGTCCATCGCCGGGGCGACGGACGTGCCCGGGTGGTGGGAACCCTTCCGCAGCCCGGTCGTCACCCTGGTCGCGGTGGTCGCACTGCCCGCCCTGGTGGCCTTCGCCCTGGGCTTCTCCATCTTCAAGCGCCGGATCAAGGGCGCCTACTTCGCCATCCTCAACCAGGCACTGGTGGCCGCCACGGTGGTGCTGCTGGTCGGCCAGCAGACCACGCTCGGTGGGTCGGACGGTCTGTCCGGGTTCAACTACTTCATGGGCTACGACCTGGAGGATCCGGCGAACAAGCGGATGCTGTTCTACCTCTCCTCCGGGACGCTGCTGGCGATGCTCGCCATCGCCTACTGGCTGATGCGCAGCCGCTACGGCGAGCTGCTCGTGGCGACCCGGGACGCCGAGGAGCGGGTGCGTTTCCTCGGCTACGACCCGGCCCTGGTCAAGACCGCCGCCTATGTCATCGCGGCAGCCATGGCCGGTATCGCCGGCGCGCTGTTCGTCCCGATCGTCGGCATCATCTCCCCGACGGAGATCGGGGTCGTCCCGTCCATCATCTTCGTCATCGGTGTCGCCGTCGGTGGACGCACCAGCCTCTTCGGTCCCGCCCTGGGTGCCCTGGCCATGGCGTGGATGGAGTCCTCCCTGGCGCAGGTCTTCCCGTCCGGCTGGTCCTACATCCAGGGCCTGCTGCTGGTCCTGGTCATCGCCCTGCTGCCCGGTGGGTTGGCCTCGGTTGGCGGAGTGTTCCGGCGACGGAAGGCGGAAGCGAATGCAGCGGACGCAACGGCAACACCGGCAGTGCAGGACACCGAGAAGGAGAAGGTGAATGTCCATGACTGACAACAAGACCAACGGTTCCGGCGGCCTCGCCGTCGACAACCTCACCGTGCGCTTCGGCGAGTTCACCGCCGTCAACGAGGTGAGCTTCCGCACCGACCCCGGCGAGGTGCACTTCCTCATCGGCCCCAACGGCGCCGGCAAGACCACCTGCGTCGACGCCATCACCGGACTCGCGCCGGGCACCGGCTCGGTGACCCTCGACGGTCGCGAGATCCTGGGCACCCCGGTGCAGAAGATCGCCCGCCTCGGGGTGGGACGTACCTTCCAGACGGCGAGCGTCTTCGAGGAGCTCAGCGTCCTGCAGAACCTCGACATCGCCTGTGGCCTGCACCGCAAGCGACGCTCCCTGTTCAGCGTGCGTCGCTACGTCGACCCGCGCATCGAGGAGGCGTTGGAGCTCACCGGCCTGCGTCCCCTGGAGAACCGGAAGGCGGGGATCCTGTCGCACGGCCAGAAGCAGTGGCTGGAGATCGCCATGCTGCTGGTGCAGGACGCCCGCGCGCTGATGCTCGACGAGCCGGTCGCCGGCATGAGCGAGGAGGAGCGCATCGCCACCGGTGAACTGCTGACCCGCATCGCGCCGGGCCGGATGGTGCTGGTGGTGGAGCATGACATGGAGTTCATGCGGCGCTTCGCCAGCCGGGTCACGGTGCTGAACCGCGGCGAGATCCTCGCCGAGGGCAGCGTCGACGAGGTGCAGGCACACCCGGCCGTCCAGCAGGTCTACCTGGGAACAGAAACCGAATCCACGATCGGAGCGGAGTAACCATGCTTGAACTCGAGAACATCACCGCCGGCTACGGCCGTACCACGGTGATCCACGACGTCTCCCTGAGCACCGGGGAGGAGGGTGTGGTCGCCGTGCTGGGCCACAACGGCGCCGGCAAGACCACGCTCCTCAAGACCGCCGTCGGCCTGATCACGCCCACCGGCGGGCGGGTGCGTTTCGACGGCAAGGACATCACCCGGAAGGCACCGCACGAGCGGGTCCGGATGGGCATGGCCTACGTCCCCCAGGGGCAGAAGTCCTTCGAACAGCTCAGCACCCTGGAGAACCTGCAGGTCGTCGCCGACCTCCAGGGCAAGGACGGCAAGGCCCGCATCGACGAGGCCCTGACCCGCTTTCCCGCGTTGGAACCGGTGCTGGAGCGCCAGGCCGGTCTGCTGTCCGGCGGCCAGCGGCAGCAGCTGTCCATCGCCCGGGCACTGATCACCCGTCCACGCCTGCTGGTGCTGGACGAGCCGACGGAAGGCATCCAGCCCTCCGTCGTCGCCGAGATCCAGCAGACGGTGCGGGACCTGGCGACCGAGGGGGTGAGCGTCCTGCTCGTCGAGCAGCACATGGACTTCGCCCTGTCGGCGTCCCGCAACTACGCGGTGATGTCGACCGGCCGGGTGGTGCTGCGCGGCGAGACCGGCATCTCGGTCGACGCGGACATCATGGACGCCGAGGCCGAGAAGGTGAAGCAGGCCCTGGCGGTGTGAGACCCGTCCACCCCCGCGGTGTTTCGGTCCCGTTACGGCACCCACCGCGCACCCCACCGGCGCGCCTGGGCCAATTACCCTGGTGACGGAATATGCACGACTGCGAGAAAGGACCCCGGTAGTGGACCTCACCCCGAGGGAGCAGGAGAAGCTCCTCATCTTCACCGCGGCCGAGGTCGCCCGCCGGCGCCAGGCCCGGGGGCTGAAGCTCAACGTCCCGGAGGCCACCGCGCTGATCAGCGACGCGGTCATCGAGGCAGCCCGCGACGGTCGCACCGTCGCCGAGGCCATGGAGATCGGCACGAAGGTACTGGGCAGCGAGGACGTGCTGGACGGCGTGCGCGACATGCTCACCCTCATCCAGGTCGAGGTGACGTTCCCGGACGGTACGAAGCTTGTCAGCGTCCACGACCCGATAGGGCAGTGAGCATGGAGATCACCGTCCTCTACGCAGGCGCCGAGGCGCCCACCCCGGACGCCCTCGCCGAGGCGTCCGGCACGCCGGTGGTCACCGGTCCGCGCGACCTCGCGCATTTCACCGAGCAGGCCCGGTCGCAGGACGCCGCGCTCGTCGTCATCCCGGCCGGGACGAACCGGGACCTCACCTCGATCACCCAGGCAGCCCAGGCGCTGCAGTGGGCCCAACGCCAGGGAACGACGGTGGTGCTCGGACCGTCGTTGATTGACGCGACCCGCGCGATCGCCGAACTGCGTCGGCACCTGCGTGCCGCAGCCAAGGACCACGACGCCGTCCTCTTCCACGCCGCGACGGTGGACCCCTTCGCCGACGCCGAACTTCTGCGCCGGGTGCGCCTGGCACAGCAGTTCTCCGAGAATCTGCTGGTCGAGGTGGCCTTCGAGGGTTCCTGGCCCTCGGTGGAGACCGCACGGGAGAGGCTGCGTCTGCTGGGGGCGACGAGCGTCGCCGACGTGCGCGCGGACCTTGCTCTCATTGAGGGATCCACACCCCTGTTCCGTCGTTCGGCGCTGGCCACCGCGGCGGACCGCGCGTCCCACACCGCCCTGCACCTGGCGGAGGACCACGGTGACGACGGCATCGCCGCCGGATTGCTCGCCGACCACGAGACCGGCTTCGCCCACTCCCACGGCGACGAGGGGCATTCGCACTCGCATTCCCACAGTCACTCGCACGGCAACAGCCACCACCACTAGTAGAAGACTGGAGAAACCATGTCCGGATCCGCCGCAGGTTACGGCACCGCACCGGGTGCCGAGCCGACCATCGAGCTCAACCCGGGGCGACGCACGACCACGCTGCGCGTCTCCAACACCGGCGACCGCGCGGTCCAGGTCGGCTCCCACTACCACTTCTTCGAGGTCAACCCGGCCCTCGACTTCGACCGTGAGGCCGCTTGGGGCATGCACCTGTCCATCCCCTCCGGTCTGGCGGTGCGCTTCGAACCCGGCGACACCCGCGAGGTGGAGCTCGTCGACTTCGGCGGACGCCGCGTCCTGCACGGTTTCGGCGGCATCACCGAGGGGGCCCTGGACGATCCGGCGGTGAAGGTCGCTGCCCTGGAGAAGCTGCCGGAGTTCCTGGCGAGCAATGATCCTTTCACCGAGGAGTTTCAGTCATGAGCACCATCGACCGGCACCGTCACCAGGAGATCTACGGCCCGACCACCGGTGACACCGTCACCCTGGCGGACACGAACCTCACCGTGCGCATCACGCACGACCACCTCGCCACCGCCTACGGCGACGAGTCTGTCTACGGCGGCGGCAAGGCCGTCCGCGACGGCATGGCGCAGGACCCGGGCGCGACCGCAGCGTCCGGTGCCCTCGACACCGTGATCACCGGCGTCATCGTGCTCGACGCCGTCGCTGGCGTCGTCAAGGGTGACGTCGGCATCAAGGACGGACGCATCGTCAAGATCGGCAAGGCCGGCAACCCGAACACCCAGGACGGTGTCGATCCCGAGCTGGTCATCGGCCCAGGTACCGAGGTCATCGCCGGTGAGCACCGCATCCTCACCGCCGGTGGGGTGGACTCGCACATCCACTACATCACCCCGCAGCAGGCCGAGCACGGCCTGGCGAACGGCATCACCACCTTCTTCGGCGGCGGTACCGGCCCGGCGGAGGGCACGCTCGGCACCACCTGCACCCCCGGAGCGTCCGGCGTGCAGTTCATGCTGCGTGCCGCGGAGGGCATGCCGGTGAACACCGGCTTCCTGGGCAAAGGCTCCGGATCCCTGCCGGAGGCCCTGGCCGAGCAGATCGTCGGCGGCGCGGCGGGTCTGAAGATTCACGAGGACTGGGGTGCGACCCCGGCGAACATCCGCAATGCCATGGACGTCTGCGACGAGTACGACGTGCAGCTGGCCATCCACACCGACACCCTCAACGAGGGTGGCTTCTTCGAATCCACCGCCCGCGCCTTCGGCGGACGCACCGTCCACACCTTCCACTCCGAGGGCGCCGGCGGCGGCCACGCGCCGGACATCCTGCGGGTCACCGGCATGCCGAACGTGCTGCCGGCGTCCACCAACCCCACTCTGCCGTACACCGTGAACTCGGTGGAGGAGCTGCTGGACATGGTGATGGTCTGCCACCACCTCTCGCACAACATCCCGGAGGACGTCGCCTTCGCCGACTCGCGCGTGCGTGCCGAGACGATCGCCGCGGAAACGGTGCTGCACGACCTCGGCATCATCAGCATCTTCAGCTCCGACTCCCAGGCGATGGGCCGGGTCGGGGAGTCCTGGATCCGTGCCTTCCAGACCGCCCACCACTGCCGTGGGCAGCTCGGCGAGCTGGAGGAGGACAAGGGCAACGGCGATGACAACGAGCGCGTGCTGCGCTACGTCGCCAAGATGACGATCAACCCGGCGATCGCCCAGGGCATCGGTGAGCACGTCGGGACGATCGAGCCCGGCAAGCTTGCCGACCTGGTGCTGTGGCCGGCGGACACCTTCGCGGCGAAGCCCCGGTTGGTGCTGCGTCAGGGACGCATCGCCTTCGCCCAGATGGGTGACCCGAACGCCTCGCTGGCGACCCCGCAGCCGGTCTTCTACCGCGACCAGTTCGCCAACTACGGCACCGCGCTCCAGGCCACCCGCGTGACCTTCATGTCGTCCGCGGCGATCGAGGCCGGTGTCCCGGAGCAGCTGGGGCTCACCTCGACGGTGCTGCCGGTGCGCGGCACCCGGTCCATCGGCAAGGCCGACATGGTGCGCAACAACCGCCTGGCGGACATCGCCGTGGACCCCGACACCTACGAGGTGACCGTCGACGGCGTCCCCGCCACGATCGAACCGGCGACCTCGCTGCCCTTGGCGCAGAAGTTCTTCCTGTTCTGATGCAGTCGATGCTCCCGTTCCTGCAGGCGCTGACCTACGCTGACTCCGCCTACCCGTCGGGACGCTACACGCTGTCCCACGGACTGGAGGGCCTGGTCGCCGCCGGTCGCGTGTGCGGGACGCAGCAGGTCACCGACGTGCTCGGCGATCACCTGCGGCACACCGCGGCGCCGGGCGACGGGGTCGCCACCGCGGTGGCGGTACTGGGCACGGACCTGTCCACCCTGGTTACCGTCGACCACGAGCTCGCCGCCACGAAGGTCACCGGCGAGCTGCGTCGGGCGTCCACCCGTGTGGGACGCCAGCTGTTGTCGGTGTCCGGTGACGTCGACACGCGGCTGGGGTACGAGATCCCTGCGCTCCTGTCTGCCTACCGGGATGCGGTGCAGGCCAAGGAGACTCCTGGGAACCAGGCCATCGCCGCGGGACTGATACATGCGTCCCACGGTCTGGACGCGGTGACCGCCGTGGCCACCGAACTCACCGGACTCGCTGTCGGTTGGGCCGGTGCCGCCTTGCGCCTGAGGCAGTGCGACCACATCGGTGCCCAGGTCGCGATCACCGCGGCGCACCCGGTGATCGCCGAGCTCAGCGAGGAATGCGTCCTGACCGCCGAACACCTGCTGGACACTGGACAATGGCGGTTGTTGGGACGCGCCAGCCCCGGCAGCGACCTCGCCTCCGCCCAGCACGAGACCGCCCCCGCCCGCCTGTTCATGAGTTGAGAGAAGGTAATCCATGACCACCACTGACCCCTCCACCCCGGATCCGGTGACCGGTACCGGTTCGCCCCTGCGCATCGGCATCGGCGGACCCGTCGGCTCCGGCAAGACCGCGCTGATCGAGGCGCTCGTCCCGCTGTTCGTCAAAGCCGGACGCAACGTCGGCGTGATCACCAACGACATCTACACCCAGGAGGACGCCATCCACGTCCGCCGGGAGCTCGAGGGTGTGATCAGCCCCGACGTGGTCATCGGTGTGGAGACCGGGTCCTGCCCGCACACGGCGGTGCGCGACGACCCGACGATGAACCTGATGACCGCCGCCGACCTGCTCGACGAGCACCCGGAGATCGACACGCTCTTCTTCGAGTCCGGCGGCGACAACCTCACCCTCACGTTCTCCCCGGCACTGGTCGACGTCTTCGTCTTCGTGCTGGACACCGCCGAGGGACAGAAGATGCCGAAGAAGCGCGGCCCGGGCATCACCGAGTCCGACATCCTGGTGATCAACAAGACCGACATCGCCCAGTACGTGCGCTGCGACCTGGACGTCATGAACGCCGACGCCGTCGACGTGCGCGACGGTAGGACGGTCGTGCTCACCGACTGCCTGGCGGACAAGGGCATCGACGAGCTCCGGGAGGCGCTGGAGGGCTTCCGGGCGTGACAGCGGTTCGGACGGACTTGCCTGACCCGCGCCTCGACCCGGCGGCGCTGACGCCGCCGGTGTCGTGGGAGGTTGAGCGGTTCCTGGCTGAGGAGGCTGGGGTTTCCCCTGGTGGCGTCCTGCCGGTGGGACGCCCCGGCAAGGTCGGCGTCCTCGATGTCACGCTGGGCGCTGACGCACGCAACGTGACAGGGCTGGCCTCGCGTTTCATCAAGGCGCCGATGCAGTTGACCCGGCCGCTGTACGTGGACCCGGCGGATCCCGGTGAGGCCTTCCTCTACGTCCGTACCACCGGTGGCGGACTGGCCCAGAACGACCGGATCCGCCAGGTCGTCCGGCTGGAACCGGGGGCTCGGGCGACGGTGACCACGCAGGCGGGCACGCCGGTGCACCGGATGAACGCCGGATTCGCCGGCCAGTGGGTCAGCCTGCACGTGCCCGAGGGGGCGGTGTGCGAGTACCTGCCGGGGCAGAGCATCCTCTTCGCCGGCTCCCGCCTGGTGCAGGTCACCGATGCCGACGTCGCCCCCGGCGGCACGCTCATCGCCGCCGAAATGATGCTGACCGGCCGGCTGGCGCGCGGGGAGCGCGACGGCTTCGACCTGCTGTCCCAGGGGTTCCGCGTGGAACGCGCAGGCCGTCCGCTGTTGTCCGACACCTTGTGTGTCGTCGGTGCCGGTCAGGGGTGCAACGAGATGCAGCTGGCGCAGTGGCCGGTGTGGGGCACGGTCATGATCGTGCCGCCGACCCCGGACCGTGTTCCCGAACTGCTGTCGGTCATCCGGGAGGTGCTCGAGGGGTGCGAGTCGGCCGCGGCGTCCACCATGGTCGGCGACGCCGGGGTCACCGCACGCGTGGCGGGGGAGGACCCGGTGCAGGTGCGCGCGCTCGTCGACGCCGTCGCCGGCGCGGCGCGGGTCGTGCTGCTGGGACGCCCGGCGGTCGACCTACGACGAATGTGAGCTGAGCAGGAACTCCCGCAGTCCCTCCAGGTCATCGGTGCTGATCACGTCGAGGCCGGCGTCCAGCTGTGAGGACCATCCGGCGAGCTTGGTGGTGTCGTCGGTCTCCGGCACACCCCACACCCGCGACTGTGCACCGAACTCGTCGACATCGTCGGCGAAGCCGCCGAGGTCCGTCGCGACGTCGGTGACGCTCGCGGAGACCAGCGGAACGTCCTGCGGATCCAGCGCATCGTCCCCCTTGATGTCGGAGGGGCGGCCGTCGTAGAAGCCGTAGCGCGTCGATCGGTCGGCGATGGACTCGAACGGCGGCTCGCCGGAGTAGACGACCTGGATCGCGCCCGGCTGCACCTCCCCGTCCTTCACGTGGGTGAGGACGTCCTCGTAGTTCGCCAGGATCTCCTCGACGCGGTTCAGCGTGTCCGCGCCGCCGTCCTTGACGTCCACGAGCAGACGGACCGGCTCGGTGTGGTCGGGGTACACCTGGCCGTCGTTGTTGCGGACATACTCCGCCAGGGGCTTCAGGTAGTAGTCCTCGAGGCTGCGGCCGGCGTCGGGGCCTTCGGTCGCCTCCTCCTGGGTGTGGCCGAGCAGGAGTTGGCCGTCCTCGTAGAAGATGTCCGCCTCGATGCTGGTGAAGCCCTGGCCCAGGGCGTCCCACAGGGGGTGGGGGTGCAGGTAGTCGTTGTGGGCGTGCGCCTGCGGTAGCGGGGACTGGGTGGTGAATCCGGCGGGGGCGGGGTTCGCGGAGTTCGCGATGTCGGCGGGGTCGGCAGGGTCAGCGACGGCGGTGGTCGTCCCGGCGATCGCGAGGGCAAGCACGGACGCACCGAGTGTGGTGGTGAATCGGTGGAGAGTCATACCGGCCACACTATGGTGCTGGCGTTCCTGCCGACCGGTGGCGGACCGGATCGTCCACAGAGATTCATCCGCTGGTCAGAGGCTGTTCAACTGTGCTGATGGCGGATGCAGGCTGGTGAAGAAGTCAGCTTCTCTCGACAGGATGTAAAGCATACTGTACATTATGTCATGTGAGCGATACACGAGATGCGACGAGCGGAGCGACGAACATGGTTCGGCGCTATCGACGCTGGAACGAATTGTCTCAGGCGGGACTCGCGGAACGGGTCAGTGTCTCACGGCAGACCATCGCGAACATCGAGAAAGGCAACTACTCACCCTCGGTCCATCTTGCCCTGGCCATCTGCCGGGTCCTGGGCAGGACTGTCGAGGAGATCTTCGGCGACGAACAGGAACAGGAGCAGTGACCATGAGCTACGGAGACTTTGTCGTCCAACGGGTGAGGGATACCGTCGACGACGAGTACCAGGAGCAGATCGCCCACCAGTCGGCCAGCGTCGGGATGATGTACAGCTACCTTGGATCGTTGCTGACTGCGGCCGCTCTGGCCTGGATCCTGCCGGGGAACTACTCCTGGCTCAGCCTGGTGGTGATGAACGTTCCCATCTTGATCGGGATCGGGGCTTCCCAGGGGTGGATGAAGCGCCGCGCCCCGAGGCCCCGGTATGCGAGGATTTCTACGCATGAATGGATCGTGGGTGTGCCGCTGATCGGTGTCATTCTCGCCGGCATTCTGGTCCGGGTGTTCGATGGAGACCTCTGGACTGCCGCAGGAATGGTCACCGGCGGGGTGCTGGGAGGAATTGCCGGTGCCTGGTTCGGAAGCCGTACGGCCAACTACGTCAGGGCGCATGACGAACGACGTCTCGATGCTGCGCTCGAGGACTGACCTGGGACCGATCGGGCCTCGGAGGTAGCTACTCTGGAAAATATGAGTGAGCTACCGCAGGACCTCGCCACCGCCGTCCGGGACGCCCGCCGCGTCGAGGTGTTCACCGGCGCAGGGATCAGCGCCGACTCCGGACTCGACACCTTCCGCGACGCCACCACCGGCCTGTGGAGCCACGTCGACCCGCAGGCCATGGCCAGCATCGACTCCTGGGCCCGCGACCCCGAACCCATGTGGGCCTGGTACCTGTGGCGGGCGGCCAAGGCCCGCACCGCCGACCCGAACCCCGGCCACACCGCCATCGCCGACTGGCCAAACCTCGCTGAAGGTGTGGACGTCCACGTCACCACCCAGAACATCGACGACCTGCACGAGCGCGCCGGCTCGTCGGATGTCTCCCACCTGCACGGCAGCCTCTTCGCCTTCCGCTGCACGATCTGCGGAGCCCCGGCCGCTGAACCCGAACTGCCGACCGAACCGGTGGAGCGGCTGACCCCGCCGTCCTGCTCACTGTGCGGTAACCCGGTGCGTCCCGGTGTGGTGTGGTTCGGCGAGGCTCTGCCGCAACAGGACTTCGCCGAAGCCGAGCAGTCCATGCAGAACTGCGACCTCGTGGTCATCGTCGGCACCAGCGGGGTCGTCTACCCGGCCGCAGGACTGCCGCAGGTTGCCGCCGCCAGGGGAGTTCCCATCGTCGAGATCAGTGCCGCCGACACCGACCTCACCCCGCTGACCACCTGGTCCTTGCGTACGACGGCGGCCGAGGGGCTGCCGGCGCTGGTCGATCTGCTGGATCAGTAGGGCCAGTAGTGATCAGCTGAACCGCACCTCGTCCAGACTCAGTGCGTCCCCCGGCTCCGACTGTCCCTTGGCGATCTCCACGTACCCGGCGGCGTGGTGGATCAGTCCCTTGCGCTCCTCCTCCGACAGCTCCCGGCGAACCTTTGCTGGCAACCCTGCGGCCAGCGAGGCGTCCGGAATCTCGGTGCCCTCCAGGACCACCGCCCCGGCACCGATGATCACCCCGGAACCCACCGTTGACCCGCTGAGCAGTGAGGACGACATGCCCACCAGCGTGCCGTCGCCGACGCTGAGGCCGTGGACCAGCGCCTGGTGCCCCACGGTCACGTCATCACCCAGCACGCAGGCCGCGCCGGAGTCCACGTGGACCACGCTGTTGTCCTGGATGTTCGTGCGCTCACCGATCCGGATCGCGCCCACGTCACCGCGGATCACCGCCCCGTAGAACACCGAGGAATCGGCGCCGATCTCGACATCGCCGATGATCACCGCATTCGGTGCGATGTACGCGTTCTCGTGGATCCTCGGCGACCTGCCGTCGTACGGCAGGATCAGCGGTCCGGTGGTGCGGGGATTCTGGAAGGTAGACATGTTTCCCACTGTAACTACCTGCCGGGAACTTCGCCGCCGTCAGTTGGCGAGGATGCCGGTGCCCCGCAACCACTCGACCAGCATCATCTGGGACGGTTCGACGGCCGCCGGACCGTACTCCTCCGTGTCCGCCCGCAACTGCTCGAGGTCGACGTCCTGCTGCTCGATCTCCCTGGCGTGCCCCTCCAGCCACTCGTCGATCCGTGCGGGATCGAACTGCGGGTGGAACTGCAGGCCCAGGGCGTGGTTCGACCGGAAGGCCTGCACCGGCGAATTGTCGTCGAAGGCCAGGCGCTCGATACCCGCCCCGATCGCCGCCGGACCGTCCGGCAGCTCGATGCGGTCACCGTGCCAGTGCAGCACCGGCAGCTCAGCCAGGTGCCGCAGCGGGCTGTCCGCCCCCTGTTCGGTCAAGGTCACCGGCGACCAGCCGATCTGCATCGGACCCGACCCGGGGACGATATTGCCGTCCAGCGCGATGGCCAGCAGCTGCGCACCCAGACCCACGCCCACGACGGGGCGTCCTGCCGCATGACGCGACCGCAGCAGGTCGACGATCTCCGCCAGGTGGGGGTAGCGGGTGGCGTCCGCGCTCACCGGGCCACCCATCACGACGAGCAGGTCAGCCTCGAGGGGACCGGGCGGGAAATCCACGCCGACGTCGGCATACGTCGGCTGCAGGAGGTCCTCCCACACTCCGGCGTCCTCGACGACGACGTGGCGCAGGACAACGGTGCTCAACAGGTCGGTGGTCATGGGACAAGGATACGTTCATGATGGGACCATGGCCCACCTTCTGATCGTCCACCACAGTCCCACCGAGAAGATCCGCGGGATGGCGCAGACCGTCATCGACGCCGCGAAGGACGCCGCGGAACAGGTCAACGCGGAACTGCCCGCCGACCTTCCCGCCGAGCGGCAGCTGCAGATCGTCGAACGCGACGCCCTGCACCCCGACGCCGCGGAACTCGCCGCGGCCGATGCCGTCCTGCTCGGCACCACCGCGAATTTCGGCTACATCTCCGGCGCGCTGAAGCACTACTTCGACTCCACCTACGTCGAGAACCAGGGGGTGGACAAGATGTTCAGCTACTGGATCCGCGGCGGCTACGACACCACCGGTGCGGAGAAGGCGATGGAGTCGATCTCCACCGGCTTCGGTTGGACGCGGGTGGCGGACCCGGTGGTGTTCACCGGGGACATCGAACCGCACCAGGAAGAGCTGGTCGCCCTGGCGCAGAACACCGTCGGCGCGTGGTTCGCGACGGTGGAGTAGCGGGTAGCCCCGGAGCTACTTCGCGTCCGAGAGGAAGTGTGCCGCACCGGCGGCAGCGGCGGTGACGGTGATGACCGACGGCCAGGCACCCATCTTCTTGGCGAGCGGGTGGGAGACGCCGAAGGCGCCGAGGAAACCACTGGTCAGACCGATGGCCAGTGGGGCGCCGCCCTTGGCGACCCAGGTGCGGTTCGCCCAGCCCAGGGCGGCGATCATCGGGACGGTGCCCAGCGGTCGGATGCCGGTCTCCCGGGCGGTCACCCAGCCACCGACGAGTCCGAGGGCGACGAGGGGAGCGGTGTTGACGTCCTTGGCTTTGTTGAGTTTCATCTCCATGGTCAATCAGGGTACCCCTGCCGCCAGGTACGCTCGATGAGAGACACCGAATCCCGAGAAGGACAACCCGAAGAACAACCCAGAGGACGACATGACTCAGAGCCGACACTCACCAGGGGGCAACGTCGACCGGACCAGTTCCCTCGGCCTGGACACACTGCTCACCCGGCTGTGGGGTATCGACGTCCCGATCATCGGGGCCCCGATGGCAGGACGTGCAGGTGGTGAGCTCGCCGCCGCCGTCAGCTCCGCCGGCGGACTGGGGATGATCGGGGTCGGGTCCAACACCGGTCCCGAGTGGATCGCGGAGAACGCTGAGACCGCCAGCGACGGCGGCAACTTCGGCATCGGGTTGATGGTGTGGGCGCTCGACGCCGACGTGGCCGCCACCGGACGCTCCGAGCAGTTCGACGCCGCCATCGCCGCCAACCCCACCGTGCTCTCCCTCGGTTTCGGCGACCCGGGCCCTTGGGTGAAACGTGCCCACGACGCCGGGATCAGCGTCGTCGCCCCGGTGAACACCCGCCTGCAGCTCCGACAGGCACTCGACGCCGACGTCGACGTCATCTGTGCCCAGGGCTCCGACGCAGGTGGCCACACCGGACGCGTCGGCACCATGGCGTTGATGCAGAACATCATGGCCTATGTGTCGGTCAACGCCCCGGCCGTGCCGGTCGCTGTCGCCGGTGGCATCGGGTCGGGACGTGGCGTCGCCGCTGCGCTCGGCGCCGGCGCGGACGCCGCCTGGATCGGCACCGCGCTGCTCGGCTCACCCGAGGCCATGGGGTCCGCGGACCTGCGGGCGGCTGCGGTCCGGGCGTCCTCCCGGCACGCCGTGCTCACCGACATCTACGACCGGGCCGAGCAGGTCGACTGGGACGTCGAGACCTGGCCCACCCGCACGGTGCGCAATGACTTCGTCGACCGCTACGCCGGTGATGTGTCGGTCACCGACGAGGAACTCGTGGCCGCCCGCGCCCCCGGCGGCGAGTACGCCGACGAGCTGAAGCTGCACGCGGGACAGGGGATCGGCCTGCTCACGCAGCAGGAACCTGCCGGACAGGTCGTCCGACGGCTGGCGCAGGAGGCCTCGAGGCTGCTGCGCCGGTTCAGCTGAGTCTGCCGTACAGCTAGCCCGGCAGGTCGGCGACCATGTCGGCGACGGTGGAACGCGCGGCGTCCTCGCTGATGCGTCCCGACATCAGCAAGGATCCCAGCCCGTGGCCGAGGGCCATGGCGGTGTCGACGATGCGTCCGGCGACCTCCTCGCCGAGCTCGGGAACGGCTGTCAGGCAGGCGGCGGTGAACTCCGAGGCCGTGGCGTCGAGGTGACGCTGGTACGCCGAGGCGGCCGGCTCCATCCCGGTCACCGCCATCAGCTCCATCGACACGCCCACGCGGTGCAGGGCGCGGGTCTCCTCGTCGACCGGCAGGGAGGAGTCGAAGTAGCCCTCGATCACCGCCCGCAGGGAGGGGGAGGCGTCCTCGGCGTCCGTGGCACGGGAACATCGCCACCGGTCGACGCTGCGCTCGGTGGCGCGGTCGAGGGCGGCGGTGAGCAGTGTGTCCTTGTTCGTTCCGTAGTACTGCACGAGCCGCAGGGAGACGCCCGCCTCCGCCGCGACCTTCCTCATGGTCACCGCATGGACGCCGCCGACCCCGAGGAGACGGTCGACGGCATCGAGAATGTCATCCCGGCGGGAGGAGCCGGTGGTCGTACGCATGGATACAACGATAGCCGGAGGGCTCCCGGCTCCGGCGCGTAGGGTGGAAAGTGCAATGAATGAGAGCACCGCACATGCACCCTGTCTCGATGTCGACCTCACCGCCACCCCCTGGCTCTACCCGGGACACTGGCCGGGGACCTCGGGGACACTCACCGACGACGGCTTCTTCCCCGGCACCGCCGGACTCGCCGACATCGCCACTGACCTGGGACGCACCGCCGTCGTGGCGGTGGGGTCGAATGCCTCTCCCGGGGTCATGCGCACGAAACTGCGGGCCAACGGGGTCTCCCCGGTCGTCCCGTTCCTCCGGGCGTGCGTCCCCGACACCGGCACCGCCTTCACCGCCCACGTCAGTCCCCGCGGCTACATCGCCGCCGCACCCTACCGGCAGCCCGGGGTCCAGGCATCGCTGTGGGTCAGTCTGCTCGACGAGGAACAGCTGGCCTGCGTCGACGCCACAGAGTCGCCGAACTACACCCGCATACGCTGCGAGGACACGCTGATCCTCGACAACGGTGAGGAGCTGGTCGGCTACGACATCTACCGCAGCAGCTGGGGACTGGTTCCCGACCTGCCGCACCACACCGGACGCGGCGAGGAGCCGGTCCCGTTCGTGCGTCGCGACGCGCAGGAGCGCGTCCTGCGGCACCTGCGCGACAGCCTCACCGGGATGGTGCCGTCACTGCCGGACGGTTCCAGTGAGCAGGTCGTCCGGACGCTGTGGTCGGACGAGTCGCTGGCCCAGCAGGTGTCCGAGGAACTGCACGCGGTGGCGCTGCCGGACGGGTACTAGGCTTCAGTCAGTTCTGGCTGGCTCTAGCCGTTGTTGGCCGAGCCCGGCACGGACTGCCAAGAGCCGGCCGCGAGGCTGCCGGAGGCCAGCATGCCGAAGACACTGGCCAGGGAGCCGACGGCGTCGGTGTCGGTGGAGAGCGAAATCAGCGAGGACACGGTCTCGTTCTCGGTGACGGTGGTGAGGGAGCCGGTGCTCGGGAGGTCCTGTGCGGAGGCCGCGCCGGTGGTGGCGACAGCGGTTCCGGCGGTGAGGGTCGCAGCAGTAGCGAGGGCCATCACGCGGGAGCGGTGAGTTCTGTTCATTGTTGCCATGGCCTCAATTATGCCCCAGGGTGTACAAAGGCGATATGGATACCAACACTTTTGTTCTTGCAGCGGGCTCGGCCCCCACTCTCGGCTTCATCGGCTGGGTCATCATCGGTGGTCTCGCCGGTTGGATCGGTTCGAAGATCATGAAGACCGACAAGCAGATGGGCGTAATGCTCAACATCGTCGTCGGTGTGATCGGCGGCTTCATCGGCGGTTGGCTGCTGAGTCTGTTTAACGTCGACGTTGCGGGCGGAAGCTTGTGGTTCAGCTTCTTCACCTGCCTGCTCGGTGCCGTGATCTTCCTGTGGATCGTCGGTGCAGTCTCCGGGAAGAAGAAGTAGGCCGCGTCCTCAACTTCTCCATCATCATTTTCCGACCGAAGCGCCGGACCAAGCCCTGAACAAAGCGCTGACCCAGCACTCCTGGCCCCTACCGTCACTGACGGTGGGGGCTGAAGTGTTTCCGGGGGCTGTACTGGAGTTATTCCAGGGCGGGGATGTCGGGGACGTCCCTTGTGGCGATGGCGGCGACCTCCTCCGGACTCATTCCCCTGAACCTGGCCAGGGGGCCGGAGGCGAGAGTGGTGACGCTGTGTCCGTCGGGTCCGGTCCAGTGGATCGTGTAGCCGCCGTCGCTCGTGTGGCAGGTCCAGGCTCCTTCGGTCTTTGCCTGGTGGTGGGGCTTGCAGAGCTTTTGCCCGTTGCTGACATGCGTTGCACCGTCGCTCGTCGGGTCGGTGTAGGGGGAGCTCACGATGTGGTCGTTCTCGCACTGTGACGCCGGCACGGTGCAGGAGGGGAACCGGCAGTGTCCGTCTCGCCCCTCGAGGAAGAGCTTGTCGGTGAACCGGAAGCGGTAGTGGTCGGAGGTGGGGTACTCCTCCGGGTCGGTGGTGATCTCGCGGACCACCGTCGCCGCCGACTCGAGCTTGTCCGCGCTGATGGTGTCGATCCAGCCGACTCCGCCGACGTAGCCGGCGCCGATGCCGTGGATCCCGTCGACGGTTCCCCGGAACAGGTTGACCCGGATCTTCATCCTCTCCGGGGAATCACCGAGCAGGCCGAGTAGAACCTCGCCCTTGACCTGGGACACGGTCGGCAGCCCGGGAAGCTCGGCGGCATCGTCCGCGTCCAGCTTCGTTCGTTCGCGACGCAGGTCTGCCAGCCGGTCCCGCGCCTTCTCCTCCAGAGCGTCGGCGATGGCGGCACTGGTGGTCTGGGAGCCGGCGGTGAGGATGAAGGTGTTGCCCCGGCGGTGCAGGGTGGTGGTGTTCTCCTCGGCCTCCGCTGTGCGGTCCATGAGGTCCGGGGCGATGTCGAGCAGTGCCTCGTCCACGCGGTCGCGCAGGTCCGACAGCGACACCGGGTTGGGGGAGGTGACCAGCCAGTCGGTGACGTGCCGGGCAACCGCGGCATCGAGCACGGCGAGCAGTTCATCGACCGCACCGGCCGGGACCGTGGTCAGCTGACGGTTGATCCGTCCCCAGATGGTGTCGAAGTGCTCCACCGTCACCGTGCCGGTCGTCACCGCACGTCCGTACAGTTCGGGCATGCGGTTCGTCAGTTCGGCTGCGTGTGCGAATCGAATGGCGTCGGACCGGGATCGTGCCCGCAGTGCCAGTGCGGAGGAGACACGCTCTCGTGCCGGGAGTCCAGCAAGGTGACCGACGATTGTCAGTTCACCGTTGTTCAGCACGAACTGGATGCTCGTGATCCCGCGAGTGTCAGGCGGGCCCGGTGGTGCCGTGGTGGTCATGGTGTCGTCCTCCCCGAAGTGGTTTCTAGACCAAACTATACTCTGATGCGTGGTCGTGGTCAACCATATGTTCGATTCTTTCTGATGGGACCCGGCCCGTGCAGCGATTCGCGCGTACCCTCGGGGCCATGGGATCACTGAAGATCGCCCGCGCCTACGACGTCCGCGACGGCAGTGCAGACAGCGCCGACACCGCCGACACCGCCGCCCACTACCTCGTGGACCGCCTCTGGCCCCGCGGGGTGAGGAAGGACGACCTGCCGCTCGCCGGCTGGCCCAAGGAGCTGACCCCGTCTCCCCACCTCCGGACCGACTTCCACTCCGGCGCCCTCGACTGGGACCAGTTCGGCGACGCCTACCGCGCGGAACTCGACGAACGGCACTCAGACGGGGAGCTGGACGACATCCTCGCCGAGCTCCAGAACGCCCTCGCCGAGGGCGACGTCCTCCTGCTCTTCGCCGGCAAGGACACCGACCACACTCATGCGAAGGTGCTCCAAGGCTGGCTGGAAGACAACCTCAACCGCGACTGAGCAGGTCAGCGGCGATACTCACCGCGATCGTCGCCGGGTGACTGCCGCCGAGCCCCGCGATACCGACCGGGCACTGGATGCCGGAGATCTCGTCCTCGGAGAACCCGGCGTCCCCCAGTTTCTTCCGGAACCGCGTCCACTTCGCCGAGGACCCGATCAGCCCTACCGATCCCAGTGTTCCCTGACCCTCGGGATCCCGCAGTCGTGACAGCAGCGCCTCGCACAGGTGCAGGTCCTCGGCGTGGTCGTGCGTCATCACCAGCACATCCGCCCCGTCCGGAATATCCTCCACCTCGGATTCGGGAAGCATCGTGTGTTCCACCCGCACCGTCGCCGGACTATCGGCGACCTGCTCGGCCAACGCCGTGACCTGTTCGGGGCGGGAATCGTAGAACCACAGGTCAGCGTCCTGACGCGACAGGATGCGGGCGAGCTCCACGCCCACATGACCGCAGCCGAACACCACCACCGCCGGTGGTACCGGCTGCGGTTCCAGCAGCACGCTCACCGTCCCGCCGCAGCACTGTCGGCCGTGATCGTAGGCGACCTTGTCGTTGAGCCGGAACTCCATGATCTCCGGGGTGTCCAGCGTCTTTTCGTCCCCGGCGGACGCCGTGAGCATCTCCCGCGCCCGGGCGACGGCGCCGGCCTCCAGATTGCCGCCGCCGATCGACCCGTAGGACGCATCGACGGTGACCAGCATCTTCGCCCCCGCCTCGCGGGGCGCGTGCCCCTGGCGGGCGATGAGGGTCACCAGGACCGACGGAGTGCGGGACGCACGCAGGGCCGCGGCGTCCGAGAGCCAGCTCACGGCGCACCCACGACGGGTCGGGTACCCGCACGTACCTTCTCGACCGCCCAGAACACCGCCTCCGGGGTGGCCGGGGAGGGCAGGTCCACCACGGACGAGCCAGGGCCATCGGCAGCGCCGAACTCCGCCACCGCCTGCCGCAGCGCCTCGCGCACCGCGAACGCCAGCATCAGCGGCGGCTCGCCCACGGCCTTGGACCCGTACACCGCGCCCTCCTCATGCGCCTTGTCCAGCAGTTCCACGGAGAATTCAGAAGGCAACTCAGAGAAGGACGGCAGCTTGTAGGTGGACGCACCCGCGGTGGACAACCGTCCCGTCCCCCGGTCGCCGGGGTGGGAACCGTCGTCCCAGCGCAGGTCCTCCAGGGTGAGCCAGCCCATGCCCTGGATGAAGCCGCCCTCGATCTGGCCGAGGTCGATCAGCGGGGACAGGGAGTCGCCGACGTCGTGGACGATGTCCACCCGCCGGACCTCGTAACTGCCGTCGAAGCGGCTGACCTCCACCTCGCAGGCGGCGACGCCGTAGGCGAAGTACTTGAAGGGCTCGCCCTGCATCACGGAGGCGTCCCAGTGCAGGCCCTCGGTGCGGTAGAAGCCGGACGCCGAGAGCTGGACCCGCTGCGTGTACGCCTCGGCGACCACCGCCTCCCACGCCAGGTCGTCCGGCTTGCCCAGCGCGGACACCCGGCCTCGGGAGAAACGCACGTCGGACGGGTTCGCCCCGAGCATCGAGGCGGCGACGGTACGCAGCCGGGAGATGATCTGGTCGCAGGCGTCCTTCACGGCTCCACCGTTGAGGTCCGCGCCGGAGCTCGCCGCCGTGGCGGAGGTGTTGGGCACCTTGTCCGTCCGGGTCGGTGACTGGCGCACCAGGCCCAGCGGCACGCCCAACGAGGTGGCGGCGACCTGCATCATCTTGGTGTGCAGGCCCTGGCCCATCTCCGTGCCACCGTGGTTGATCAGCACGGAGCCGTCCTTGTACACCAGTACCAACGCCCCGCCCTGGTTGAAGGCGGTGAGGTTGAAAGAGATGCCGAACTTCACCGGCGTCATCGCAAGCGCCCGACGCCGCGACGGGTGGGTGGCGTTGAAGGTGGCGATCTCAGCCTCCCGCGCCTCCACGTCCGCATGGTCGATGACCTGCGTCCAGGCTGCCTCCAGCCGGTCCGGGTGGCGCACAGGCATGTCGTAGGGGGTGCGCTGGCCCTCCCGGTAGAAGTTCCGGCGGCGCACCTCGCGCGCAGGGATGCCCAGTTGCTGGGCGATACGTCCCAGGATGTCCTCGATGACCAGCATGCCCTGCGGCCCGCCGAAGCCGCGGAAAGCCGTCTGCGAAGTCTTGTGGCACTGGGCGATCCGACCGTGGACCGCGATGTCCGGGATCCAGTAGGCGTTGTCGACGTGGCACATCGCCCGGGCCAGCACCGGTTCGGAGAGGTCCAGCGACCAGCCGCCGTCGGCGGTGAGCGTGACGTCCAACGCGGTGAGCAGGCCCTCGTCGGTGAAAGCGACGGTCCACGTGGAGTGGAAGCCGTGCCGCTTGCCGGTCATCGCCATGTCCTGCTGGCGGGTCAGCCGCACCCGGACCGGTCGCCCGGTGAGCACGGCGCCGAGGGCGGCGACGGCGGCGTAACCGTGCGGCTGCATCTCCTTGCCGCCGAAGCCGCCGCCCATGCGCAGCGACTGCACGGTGATCTCGTGGGCGGGCACACCGAGCACATGGGAGACGATGTCCTGGGTCTCGGTCGGGTGCTGCGTGGAGCAGTGCACCAGGATCTGCCCGTTCTCGTCCACCGTTGCCAGCGACGCCTGTGTCTCCAGGTAGAAGTGCTCCTGACCGGAGAATTCGAAGGTTCCGTGCAGGACGTTCTGGTCTCCGGCGTCCGCAGCCGCCAACGCTTTCGCGGCGTCGCCGCGCAGCATCGTGGGCTGCGAGCCGTGGAAACTGCCCCGCTCGATGGCGTCGGTGAGTGTGAGCACCGCGTCCAAGGGTTCGTACTCCACCTCGACGGCCTCGGCGCCGAGACGCGCGGCCTCCAGGGTGTCGCCGAGGACCCAGGCCACCGCGTGGCCGTGGAACATGACCTCGCCGCCGACCTCGGGGAACAGGGGTTCGTCGTGTTTGGTGCCGGCGTCGTTGACGCCGGCGTCCGGCACGTCCGCGGCAGTCAGGACGCACACCACGCCGGGTACCGCGAGCGCCGCCTCGGTACGGATCGACAGGACGCGGGCATGGGCGTGCGGGGAGCCGACCGGGTGGGCGTGCAGTGCGCCCGGGTTCCGGTCGACCAGGTCATCCGTGTAGAGCGCGGCGCCGGTGACGTGCAGGGCAGCCGATTCGTGCGGGTGGACCTCGCCGACGACGGGGTCGGCAGGACGCTGCGACAGGGTGCTCATGCGCGCACCTCCTGCTGCCTCTGCTGCTCAGCCCAGAAGCGTTCCAGCGAGGTACCCAGCATCGCCGAGCGGTACGCGGAGCTCGCCCGGTGGTCGGACATCGGGGTGCCTTCGCCGCGCAGGATCTCCGCCGCAGCGAGGATCGTCTCCTCGGTCCATGGTGCGCCCTCGAGTGCGGCCTCCGTCTCCAGGGCGCGCACCGGTGTGGCGGCCACGCCGCCGAGTCCGATCCTCGCTTTGGTGACCAGGCCGTCCTGCACGTCGACGGCGAAGCCGACGGCGACCGACGAGATGTCGTCGAAGCGGCGTTTGGCGATCTTGTGGAAGGCGGTCAGCGGCGACAGCGGCAGGGGGATGCGGATCCGGGTGATCAGTTCGTCCGGCTGCCGGACGGACCGACGGTAGCCGGTGAAGTAGTCGCACAGGGCGACCTCCCGCTCACCACCTACCGAGGTCAGCACCAGCGAAGCCTCCAGCGCCAGCAGCGCCGGGGGAGTGTCGCCGATGGGGGATCCGGTGCCCAGGTTGCCGCCGATGGTGGCGCTGTTGCGGATCAGACGGGAGGCGAACTGCGGCAGCAGCTGCCCCAGCAGCGGGACCTTCTTCCCCAGGGCCCGCTCGATCTCGGTGAGGGTCTGTGCGGCGCCGATGTCCAGGTAGGTGTCGGTGACGGTGATGCCGCGCAGTTCCGGGAGGCGGTCGACGGCGATGACGTCCGCAGGACGCTCACCCTTAAGGTTCACGCCGACGCCGTGGTCGGTGGAGCCGGCGACGACGGCGATGGACGGATCGTCCGACAGGATCTCCAACGCCTCGGACAGGGACGCGGGACGCCGGAAGCGGGCGTCGCCAGCGTGCACGTCCGTCGGCGCCGGTCCGGGGGCAGGTTCGCGGAGGCGGGCGGCGCGGGCGTCGGTGTCGGCGTCAGCACCGGTACCGAGCGCCATCGCCGCGTCCTTGATCGGCCGGTACCCGGTGCAGCGGCACAGGTTGCCCGACAGGGCATGCAGGTCGAAGGGCTTCTCCGTCTCCGGACGGTAGTACTCCGCAGCCATCGAGCAGACGAACCCCGGGGTGCAGTAGCCGCACTGGGATCCGCCGCGCTCGGCCATCTCCCGTTGGACGGGATGCAGGTCGGACGGGGTGCCCAGGCCTTCGGCGGTGACGATCTCCTGCCCGTCCAGCGCCGCCGCCGGGATCAGGCAGGCGTTGACCGGGACCCAGCGGGTCCGGTCTGCGTCGTTGCCGTCGGGACGGGCGACCATGATGGCGCAGGCCCCGCACTCGCCCTCGCCGCAGCCCTCCTTGCAGGCGGTCAGCCCGTGGGAGCGAAGGGCGTCCAGGGCATTGGTGTGGACCCCCGAGGTGTGGTTGTCGGTCTCGAGTGTCACCCCGTTGACCGTCATCCGGGTCGTCGTGTTCTTCTGTGTTTCTTCTGGTGCAGTTGTCTGTTGTGCAGTGGTCACGTGTGGGATCTCCTGTGACTCACGGTGGGCCGGTCACCTGGGTCCGGACGCCCCGGCGGCCGCGGTCGTCGTCCGCGCCGGGGCCGTATAGCGACAATGCGCCCACCTCTGGCACACGTAGTATCCCATGACAGGATTACGGCGGTGTTACGTCGGAGACTGAACTTTCCATGGTGGAGACGGTCGATGTCGACTACTAATGACATCATGGAAACAAAAGTGATCGCACTTGGTTCGTCCCCGGCCCTCAGTGTCGTCGCCTGGGTTCTCATCGGTCTGACTGTCGGCGTGGCCGTGGTGATGCTCACAGCAGCGGCCCAACGCCACGCTCCAGAGGACCAGCCCCTCCGGTCCTACGCCACGACCGGGTTCGCCGGAGTGGTCGGTGGGCTGATCGGTGGCTGGATCAGCACCTTGTTCGGGGTGGACGCTCTGGGGGAGGGCATGCTCCTCACCCTGCTCACCGCGATCATCGGTGCGTTGGTCCTGGCGGGCGGGACGACCGCGGTGGTGAAAGTGTTCGCGCGTGGTGGTCGGGTTCGGTAGTTTTCACGGGTCCTCCGGCCAGGGATGCTTGGGGTAGCGGCCGCGCATCTCCGAGCGCACCTGCTGGTACGGGCCGGACCAGAAGCTGGCAAGGTCATCGGTGACAGCGAGGGGACGCTGTGCCGGGGACAGCAGCTGGAACTGGATCTTCCGCCCGGCGATCTCGGGGGACTCGTGCATACCGAAGCAGTCCTGCAGTTTCGTGGCGACGACCGCCGGGGCGTCCGGCGCAGAGTCGGCCTCCGGGTAGCGGATGCGGACGGTCCGTCCCGCTGGCAGATCCAGGGTCTCCGGGGCATCTGTCTCCAGCCGCCGGTCCCACGGGACCAGGCCTCGTAGAAGTCCGGCGAGATCGGGACGTTTCCCTGCCACCAGGTCCGGCACCACGAAGTCCATCAGTTGGGCGGCGTGCTCCGCATCGGCGACGGAGGGGTAGTCGCCGACACTGTTGTTGTGCAGGTACTGGATGCGTCGGCGCAGTTCAGACGCATTCTCCGACCAGTTCAAGGCGCCCAGGCCGTGACGGTCCAGACCCTTCCGGACTGCGGCCTCCCGGTCGGAAGAGGTGATGTCCTTGGCCGACACCGGGGTGGAGGACAGCTCGATCGCACCTAGCGCCCGAACTCGCCGGGCGGAGAATTTCCCGGCTGCGCCGCCGGGCGTCCAGGTGCAGGTCACCGCGTCGCTGAGCAGCGGGGACGCTGCCTCGAACGCCAGCTCCTGGGTGAGTGTCACAGCATCGCGGATCATCGCGCCGGTGCCTCCGGTGGAGGTGGTGGACGCTCCGGCGATGTCGGCCACCGCGATCCACTCGGCGTTGTTTGGGACGCTGACGCTGCCGCGCTGCAGCACCGCGCCGGTGCCGGAGACAGTGAGGAAGCGGTCGCCCTCCACCCGACGGGCGATCAGTCCCGGGAAGGCGCAGGCCAGGGTGTACGCCACCGCGTCGGTGCCGCGTAGTTCGATGGTGCTCTTGTCGGTGCTGCCCAGCAGCTTCCGGAAGCGTGAGACCACCGGGTCGCGGGCGTCCGGCAGGTTGTCGAGGCGTCCCGACCCGTCGTCCAGCACGGCGAGAACCTTCGCCACCGTCGTGGCGTCCACCCGTTCGGCGGCGAGCAACCCACCGCGGGCGAGGCGCGGGTCGGCGGGAATCCGCGCCAGCTCGCGGCCGTAAGACGTCACCGCGCCGGCGTCGTCCACCGCCCCGATGGACTGCAGCGTGGTCTCCGCGGCGTCGGCGGCGAGGGTGGGGAAGGCGTCCGGCAGAGGTAGATCGTCCCCACGCGGTGAACCCCAGCACGCCACGTCCAGCAACGCCGAGGTCAGGTCGCTGGTCAGCACCGCCGGCGGGGAGGACGCCGGAGCCTTGGCGTACTGCTCGGCGGTGATGCAGCGGTACACCGTGCCCGGGCCTTCACGTCCGGCACGACCCGCACGCTGGGTCATCGAGGACTGCGAGGCGGTCTCGGTGACCAGCACCGACATGCCGCGGGTGGAGTCGCGCCGGGATACCCGGGCGAGGCAGGCGTCCACGACGACGCGGACTCCGGGGACCGTGAGGGAGGACTCGGCGACGTCGGTCGCGACGATCACCCGGCGGGTGTCGCTCCTGCCGTGGCCGCGGACGATGCGGGCCTGCTCTCCGGGGGAGAGTCGGCCGTGCAGGGCGAAGGCCTCGAGATGCGTGTCATTCAAAGCGGCAGCCACCGTCTCGGTGCCGCGGATCGTCGGGACGAAGACCAGGAAGTCCCCGGTGGTTTCGGCCAGAGCCCGACGCACGGTGGCGAGGACGGTGTCCTCGACGGCGCTGCGGTGGCGTCGGTCGCGGTTGACCATGGACCCGGCGGAGGTCGCGTAATGGATGTCGAGCGGGTGGATGGGGGAGGGGACATCAACCACCGGGGCGGGGGACGCACCGTCGCCGCCGAGCAGCTCGGCGAAGCGGGCGGCGTCCAGCGTGGCGGACATGGCGACGACGGCCAGGTCGTCCCGCAACTCCCGCAACTGCGTGATCATGGCGAAGACCAGGTCGGACTCCAGGTGGCGTTCGTGGACCTCGTCGATGACCACCGCGGCGACCCCGTCGAGGTCCGGGTCGGCGAGCAGGCGACGCAGCAGGACGCCCGGGGTGACCATCTCGATGGCGGTGGACGCCGACACCGCTCGGTCGCCGCGGACGGTGTAGCCCACCTCGTCCCCCACGGTGCCGCCGCGGAGCTCGGCGACGCGGGCGGCGGAGGACCGGGCGGCGACGCGGCGGGGCTGGGTGACGACGACGCGGCCGCTGGTACTGGTCGCCCTCACATGTTCGAGCACGTACTGCGGGGCCAGCGTGGTCTTACCGGTACCGGGCGGGGCCTGCACCACCGCGACCCCGCGGGAGCGGAGGGCGGTCAGCAGGTCGTCGCGTCCGGCGGCGAAGGGGAGGTCATGCACGCTGGTCAGCGTACCCCCGTGTTGCCGTCACTCCGCGCACGATCAGCGAGATGATGAAGAACACCAGGAAGCATCCGCCGAGGACGGCGGCCCAGCTCATGTAGTTCCATGCACCCTCGGCGTGGTGTTGTGACGGACTGCCGTCGACCTGCAGGAGGTAGTTGTTGTTCATTCCGGCGATGAAGCTGATCACCGTGAAGATCAGCAGGACCACCTGGACCAGGATCAGGTAGGTCTGCACTCCCGAGGCGCTGGGGCCACCGGCGGGGTTGAGGAACTCCGGGTCCTCACGTTCCAGCTTGATGGGGCCCGGACGTGTGCGGCGGAGAAGCATGAAGAACAGGACGATGCGTCCTACCGGAATGAAGCTGAGGAACGCCCACCCTCCGGCCATGCCGGAGTCGTGCAGACGCCGCCAGGCCAAGGAGAAGGCCGGGATGAACAGGGCCAGTCCTGCGATGCCCATGGCACGTTCGAGTACGTCCACCCATTCGGTCGCGATGTCTGAATGGTTGGTCATCCAGGACTGCAACCAGTTCAGAAGGAAGGTGATGAACGCGATCGTCAGCGCCGGGATCCAGAACTCCCTTTGGGAGGCCCGGCCCTTGAAGCGGGACCACCGGGTGAAGAACCGGCCGAGAGCGCGGACATAGGTCACCGAGTAGTCAGGGGAGTGGAGAGGGGCTTCCTGAGTGCTCACTCCGTCGACGGTATCAGGGGATCAGGTTTCACTCAGTTGGGTTCCGGAACCGGCTCAGCGAGGTCATACCCTGGGGTGCACTGTGTTCAACGGCGTTGCGGGGGCATTCCGCGTGGGCAGAACGACAGGCAGTTCTGACAACAGAGGGTTAGGCTGGATCAGCATGAGCCTGAAGGAGAATGCAGTAGCCCTCGCCGGCAGGATCACCGATGCGCTGCCACTGGGGAACGGGGTCGACCAGCGGGACCTGGCCCCCGTCGGATGGTTCGCCCACGGACAGGCCGTCGACCGGCTGACGGAGAGCTTCGCCGCCGTCCCCGCTGGCCAGCGTGTCCGACTGGCGAAGAAGACGTCCAACCTCTTCCGCGGACGCAGTGGCGACGCCGTCGGGCTGGACGTCTCGGGCCTGCACGGCGTCATCGCCGTCGACCCGGTGCAGCACACCGCCGACGTCCAGGGCATGTGCACCTACGAGGACCTGGTGGACGTCCTGCTTCCCTTCGGCCTCGCGCCGACCGTCGTCCCGCAGCTCAAGACCATCACCCTCGGCGGCGCGGTCACCGGAATGGGCGTGGAGTCCAGCTGCTTCCGCAACGGCCTGCCGCACGAGGCCGTGCAGGAGATGGATGTGCTCACCGGCACCGGCGAGGTCGTCACCTGCTCCCCGACGCAGAACACCGACCTCTACCGCGGCTTCCCGAACTCCTACGGATCCCTCGGCTACGCCGTGCGGCTTCGCATCAGCGTCGAACCAGTCGAGCCCTATGTCGCGCTGCGCCACGTCCGCTTCCACGACGTGACCACGCTGACCGAGACCCTGGCGAAGATCGTCGAGGAGAAGACCTACGACGGTGAACAAGTCGACTACCTCGACGGTGTCGTCTTCAGCCTGGAGGAGTCCTACCTGGTGCTCGGCCGGAAGACCGACGAGCCCGGCCCGGTCTCCGACTACACCCGAGAGCGGATCTACTACCGCTCACTGCAGCACCCGGACGGCGTCCTGCACGACCGGCTGACCACCCGCGACTACCTGTGGCGTTGGGACATCGACTGGTTCTGGTGCAACCGCGCCTTCGGCACCCAGAACCCCACCGTGCGCACCCTGTGGCCCCGTGACCTGCTGCGCTCCAGCTTCTACTGGAAGATCATCGGCTGGGACCGGAAGTACGACATCGGTGACCGGTTGGAAGCACGTAAGGGGTTGCCCGCCCGCGAACGCGTGGTCCAGGACATCGAGGTCACCCCGGACCGCCTGCCGGAGTTCCTCACCTGGTTCTTCAACAACTGCGAGATCGAACCGGTGTGGCTCTGCCCGATCCGCCTCGCCGACGACGAGGCGTGGCCGCTGTACCCGCTGACCCCGGACACGACCTGGGTCAACGTCGGCTTCTGGAGCACTGTACCGGTGGACCTGCTGGGGGAGGACGCCCCGCCCGGTGCGTTCAACCGCGAGGTCGAACGGGTGGTCTCCGAACTCGGCGGGCACAAATCGCTGTACTCCGAGGCCTTCTACACCCGTGATCGGTTCGCCGAACTCTACGGTGGGAACAGGCCGGAGCAGTTGAAGAGCGTCTACGACCCGGAGGGACGCTTCCCCGGGCTGTACGAGAAGACCGTGACTGGACAGTAGAGAGACAGGAGAATCATGAGCTTCACCCCGTTGACGGTGGGAGAGATCGTCGACAAGGTCGTCGCCGCACCCGCACCGTTCCGCGTCACCGCCTTCGACGGGTCGACCAGTGGACCGCAGGACGCCGAACTGACGCTGGAGATCGTCTCGCCGAACGCTCTGGCACACATCGTCACCGCCCCCGGCGACCTGGGCCTGGCCCGCGCCTACATCACCGGTTCGTTGCGGGTCACCGGCGACCACCCCGGACACCCCTACCTGATCTTCGACCACCTGCAGCACCTCTACGACCAGATGCAGCGCCCGACGGCGGGCGACATGGTCACCATCGTGCGTTCCCTGAAGTCTCTGGGGGCGTTCCATTTCCAGCCGGTGCCGGAGCAGGAGACCGTCCCCGGGTGGAAGCGTGCGCTGATGGAGGGCCTGTCCCGGCACTCCAAGGAGCGCGACAAGGAGGTCGTGAGCAGGCACTACGACGTAGGAAACGACTTCTACGAACTCTTCCTCGGCGACTCCATGGCGTACACGTGCGCCTATTACCCGGCCGACGGGGTCACCGGTGAGGATTCGTCCTGGCGCTACGGCTCCTGGCCCATGGGCACCGACGTCTCCGACCCGCTCACCGAGGCGCAGGACAACAAGCACCGGCTGGTCTTCGACAAGCTCGGTCTGGAACCCGGCGAACGGCTGCTCGACGTCGGCTGCGGCTGGGGTGGAATGGTCCGCTACGCTGCACGTCACGGTGTGAAGGCCGTCGGCGTGACCCTGTCGCAGGAACAGTACGAGTGGGGTAAGGCCGCCATCGAGGCCGAGGGGCTCGGCGACCTCGCCGAGGTCCGCTGCATGGACTACCGGGACGTCCCGGAGTCCGACTTCGACGCGGTCAGCGCCATCGGCATCCTGGAGCACGTCGGCGTGCAGAACTACCAGGACTACTTCACCCTGTTGTTCGGGAAGCTGCGGCCCGGTGGACGCATGCTCAACCACTGCGTCACCCGGCCACACAACCGGCCCACACGCGCCGGCCAGTTCATCGACCGCTACATCTTCCCCGACGGTGAACTCACCGGCTCAGGGCGGATCATCACGTTCATGCAGGACACCGGTTTCGACGTCGTCCACGAGGAGAACCTGCGTCCGCACTACCAGCGCACCCTGCACGACTGGTGCGAGCTGCTGGCGAACCGGTGGGACGAGGCGGTCGAGCTCGTCGGCGAGCCGACAGCCCGACTCTTCGGGCTCTACATGGCCGGATCGGAGTGGGGTTTCGAGCACAACGTGATCCAACTCCACCAGGTTCTCGCGGTGAAACCCGACGCCGGCGGATACTCCGGGGTGCCGGTCCGTCAGTGGTGGATGCCCTAGCGGTACGCTTTCACCGATGACACCTGGTGGGTGACCCACACCCGCCCGACGAAGGAGAGTTCTCGCATGCACCGGGTCCGGCGGTCCAGTTCCCGACACCACAGGGCGTCCTACGCTCTGCCTGCGCTGCCTGTGCTGACCGTGGCCTGCGCATCGGCCCTGGCGCTGGGCGGCTGCACCATCGGCGACGTCACCGGAGGCGACGACGGTGACGGTGGAGGTAGCTCCCCGGCGAACCAGGACGCGCCCAGCGACGGGCCGGTTCCCTCGGACGAGGCTGACGCGTCCCGGGCCGCGGACATGCAGGCCGAGCCGGAGCCCGGTGCCGAGGACGAGGAGTCCGGCGAGCCCGCCGACACCGACCCGACGTCGCCGGGGGCCCGTGGGGTCGGTGTGGGTGACTGTGTGGCCGACCTGGACCAGCTCAGCGGGACCGAGGAGATCGAGGTCGTCGACTGTGCGGAGCCGCACGTCGGCGAGGTCTACTCACAGTCCGACATCACCGGCAAGACACTCTTCCCCGGCAACCAGCCGCTGGGCGAGGAGGCCGGCGAGATCTGCGGCGGCGAGGACTTCACCTCCTACGTCGGTATCGCGTTCGGTGAGTCCTCACTCGACGTGGTCACGATGATGCCCTCGAAGGACAGCTGGGCACAGGGTGACCGCACGGTGACCTGCGTGGTCACCGACCCGGCCGTCGAGGAGACCGAAGGCACGCTCGGACAGTCCTTCCGCTAATCCTCCGGCACGAGGGTGACCAGCTTCAGCCGGTTCGACTCCTCGAGGTGGCTGACGGTGAGCTCCCATGCGGTGCCACCGGGCAGCAGCATCCGGTCATCGACGTCGGCGAGGAGCTGGTCGACGATGTCGGAGATCTCCGGACGATCCTGTCCCTCCTTCACCGGGATCATCGCGACGGCCTCGGCGGAACCCCACAGGCGCGGATCTGCGATGAACAGGTGCTCCTGGGTGGTGGCGTAGCCCAGGGCAGCGTCCCGCAGGTCGGAGACCTGGTCGGCGGAGAGCTCACCGGAACGCGTCGCGTCCTCGATCAGCGGAACCCGGTTGATCGGCTGGTGGGAGTTCACGATGTCCATCAGCAAGGGGGTGGGCAGCGTCTGCAGGGTGCGGGCCGCAGCGGCGTACAGGTCGCCGGGGGTCAGGTAGGGACGGCCGACCACCACGGTGCGGGCCAGCTCCCGGCTCGCGGTCATGAAGGTCAGCAAGGTGGTCAGTTGTTCGGCGGGGGCTGAGTTGAAGCCGTGGAGGTCCCGGATCGCGGGGGAGCACGCGGGCCTCGTCGCGAACAACGGGGTGGTTTCGGTAGCGATTGGCGTGTTCATGACACCTATGCTCCCCACCAGGCGTTTCCGCCCGGTGACGGCGGAGAACATCTTGTGTTACGGCATGGAGTGCCCCACCGCACAGCGGGTGTCCCGCACGGCCTGGATCACTTGATCACCGGGTCACAGGATCGACTTGCTCAACCAGTGGAGGGCCTGGACGAGAACGTCCGTCTCCGCCTCGTCCGTCACCGTGATGCGCACGCCCTCACCGTCGAAGCAGCGCACCGCGATGCCGTACTCGGCGATGGCGTCGGTGAACTCGCGGGCACGTTCGCCCAGATCCAACCAGACGAAGTTGGCCTGGGTATCGATCCGGTACTGCTCCGGGAGCGCCTCGAGCACGCGTGCCCGCTGGGTGACGGTGTCGTCGGTGCGGGCCAGCAGCTCGTCCTTCGCCTCGATGCTGGCGACCGCGGCGGCCTGGGCCACGGCGTTGACGCTGAAGGGGATGGACACCTTGTTGACGGCCTCGATGAACTCGGGGCGCCCCACCAGGTATCCGACACGCAGCCCGGCCAGGCCGTAGGCCTTCGAGAAGGTACGGGCCACGGCCAGGTTCTCGTAGTCGGCCAGCAGGCCGAGACCGTCCGGGGAGGAGGGCTCGCGGACGTACTCGTAGTAGGCCTCGTCCAGCAGGACCTGGACGTCGGACGGCACGGCGTCGAGGAAGGCCACCAGTTCCTCGCGGGTCACGGTGGTGCCGGTCGGGTTGTTCGGGTTGCAGACGATCACCAGGCGGGTGCGCTCGGTGACGGCGGCGGCCAGGGCCGGCAGGTCGTTGCGGTGGTCCTCGGTGAGCGGCACCTCCACAGGGTTGGCGCCGGCGACCTTGGTGAGGATCGGGTAGGCCTCGAAGCTGCGCCACGGGTAGACGACCTCGTCTCCGGCGTCACCGCCGCGGCAGGTCGCCTGGATGGCCTGCTGGATCAGGGCGGAGGATCCGGCCCCGACCGCGATGTTCTCCTGGCTGAGCAGCAGGGAGGACGGACCGCCCAACCAGTCCGCGATGCTGCCCCGCAGCTTCCACGCCACCATGTCCGGGTACCGGTTGCTCGCGGCCAGGGCGTGCGCCGCGGCGCGGGTGGCGCCGGGCAGGGGGCCCTGGGAGGACTCGTTGCTCGACAGCTTGACGGTGAGACCGTTCTTTTCGCCGGGGACGTACGGGGGAAGTGAGGCAAGGTCGGCACGGATCATGGTTCACAGCCTAGTCCTCATGCGGTTTTGTGCTGCCGCGGGGGCTGCTGTAGGCTGCGTCTAGCCGTCTTGAAAAAGTCGGTGTGGAGGCGTGCCAGAGCGGCCGAATGGGACTCACTGCTAATGAGTTGACTTTTTAACGAAGGTCCGGAGGTTCAAATCCTCTCGCCTCCGCCACTTCAGATTCCTCAGGCTTTTCGTGAGGATATGTCGAAAGCCGTCCGGTTCTTGTGGTGAGTAGCCGGACATTCTGGACGTGGGCCCGTTACATGGGGTGTGTGGTGTACCCCGGGTCCGCGTGACATATCCCGTCTGGTGGTGTGCCGGGGAGTCTGGAGTCGCTGGAAACAGCGGGCGCCCGTAGCTCAACGGATAGAGCATCTGACTACGGATCAGAAGGTTGGGGGTTCGAATCCCTCCGGGCGCACGCTTTTCTTGACCGCCCCGCCGGTGGACTTTGAGTCCCCGGCGGGGCGGTTCTTTTATGCCTACCCGCGATTCAGTCCAGGTCAGCTGCGCTGCAGCTCGAGGTCCCCGGCGTCCAGCTGCTGACGCAGGGTCAGCTTGCTGATCTTGCCGGTGGCGGTCAGGGGGATCTCCTCGACGTAGGCCACCGCATCGGGGATCCACCAGTTGGCCACCCGGCCGTCGAAGAACGTCAGCAGTTCGGACGCCGCGGGCAGATCGGCGCCGTCTTCCGGCAGGACGACCAGCAGCGGACGTTCCTGCCACTTCTCGTCCGGCATCGCCACCACCGCGGCCTGCTTCACCGCCGGGTGGTCCAGGGCGTGGTTCTCCAGCTCGATGGAACTGATCCACTCGCCACCGGACTTGATGAGGTCCTTCGCCCGGTCCTCGATGTTCATGAAGCCCAGTGGTGAGATCGACGCGATGTCGCCGGTGTCGAACCAACCGTCCTCGGTGAAGGAGTCCTGACCGACCCCGCCGTAGTACTGCTTCGCGATCCACGCGCCGCGGACCTGCAGTGCACCGACGGTCTCGCCGTCCTCCGGCAGTGGGGCACCGTCCTCGCCGACGATGCGCAGTTCCACGCCGAACGGCGGGATGCCCTGCGAGGCGCGGGACTCCTCGTAGACCTCCGGATCCTGCGTCTCCAGGGACGGCGTGGTGTGGAACATGGTGCCCAGCGGACTGGTCTCGCTCATGCCCCAGGCCTGCACCAGGTCGACCTGGTACTTCTCCTCGTACTGCTTCATCAGGGCGTAGGGCACCGCCGACCCGCCGCCGATGAGTCGCTCCACCGAGTCGAGACGCTTACCGCTGGCGTCCAGGTAGGCGATCAGCCCCTGCCACACGGTCGGCACGCCCGCGGAGCTGGTGACCTGCTCCTCCTCCATCAGTGCCTGCAGCTCCGCAGGGTCACCCATCTTCGGGCCGGGGAAGACCATCTTCGTGCCGGTCATCGCCGAGGCATAGGGGATGCCCCAGGCGTTGACGTGGAACATCGGCACCACCGGCAGGGTGACCTCGCGGGAGGAGAGCCCGAAGGCCTCCGGCAGGGCGATGCCGTAGCTGTGCAGGACGGTGGACCGGTGGCTGTAGAGCACGCCCTTGGGATTGCCGGTGGTGCCGGAGGTGTAGCACAGCGAGCTGGCGGTGTTCTCGTCGAAGAGCGGCCAGTCGTAGTCGTCGGACTCCTCGGCGATCAGGGCCTCGTAGCTCGTCACCTCCAGCTCGGTCTCCGGCAGGTGCTCGTCGTCGGTGAGGACGACCAGTTCGGGCACGGTCTCCAGACGGGGCGCCAGGGCCTCGAGGAGAGGGACGAACGTCGGGTCGATGAACAGCAGCTTGTCCTCGGCGTCGCCGATGATGAAGAGCAGCTGGTCGGCGAAGAGGCGTGGGTTGATGGTGTGGGTCACCAGGCCGGACCCGGAGACCCCGAAGTAGATCTCGAAGTGCCGGTAGTCGTTCCAGGCGATGGTGCCGATCCGGTCGCTCTCCTCGAACCCGCGGCGCTGCAGGGCGTTCGCCAGCTTCCGTGCGCGGGAGAAGGCCTCCCGGAAGGTGTAGCGGTGCCGGGGGTTGTCGACGGTGAAGGAGACGATCTCCTGGTCTCCGTAAAGCCGTTCGGCATGACGCGCGATCGAGCTGATCAGAAGCGGCTGGTCCATCATGAGTCCGTGCATGGGGTCCTCTCAGGCCGTTGGGGGACCGTCGTCAGGTGTGTCGACGGTCACACTGTGGTTTCCCTGACGATGGTAAATCAACAACGGGTCAGCTGTGGGCGAACATTGCCACGAGGGCCCGGACAGGACGCCCCGACGACGTAGGCTCGGAAGGTATGAGCGACCAGAACCCCACCACAGACCCCAATCCGGATGATCTGGCGGCGGTCGTCCCCCTCCGTCCCCGGGACGATCGTCCGGCCCCGTCCGAACGATCGCCCCGACCCGAGCGGCCCGCGCGACTCTGGCGCGAGGCCCTCGGCGACGAGATTCGCCGTCAGCGCATGCGGCGCAAGGACCGTCTCAAGGACACTGCCGAGCGCGCCGGGATTTCACCGCAGTACCTCTCCGAACTGGAGCGGGGCATGAAGGACCCCTCCTCGGAGATCCTCGAGGCAGTTGCCGGCGCTCTCCGGAAGTCCTCCTTCGACCTGGTGCGGTCCACCATCGCCGGAACTACCGCCCCCGCAGGTCCGGTGTCCGGCCCATCGCCTACGAACCCGGTGCTTCTCGCTGCGTGAGGACCCGGTCGACGATGCCGTAGTCGACGGCGGCGTCCGGGGTCAGCACCAGCTGGCGTTCCGTGTCCTCCCGGACCTGCTGCGCCGTCCGGCCGCAGTGCTCGGCGAGCACGGACTCCTGCAGGCGCCGGATGCGTTCCATCTCCTCCGCCTCGATGATCAGGTCGGGGATCGTGCCGCGTCCGCCCTCCGTCGCCGGGGCGGCGAGCACCACCCGCCCGTTCCGCAGGATCGACCGGTACCCGGGTGTTCCACCGGCGAGCAGGATCGCCGAGGACGCCGCGGCCTGGCCGACACAGGTGGTCTCGACGCGGGGACGGATGAACTGCATGCAGTCGTAGATCGCCATCGTCGCCGACTGCGATCCGCCGGGGGAGTTGACGTAGATCGCCACCGGTGCCTCCGGGTTATCGCTCTCCAGGTGCAGCAGCTGGGCGATGACCGCGTTCGAGACACCGTCGTCGATCGGGGTGCCCAGGTAGATGATGCGTTCGTCCAGCAGACGGCTGTAGATGTCGACGGTCTTCTCGCCGGTCGGGGTCGTCGTGGTCACGTAGGGGATCGTGTAGGAGGTCATGGTCTACGCCCCCAATCCGAGGCCGGAGCGTCGGGCGGTCAGACCGTCCGGGCCGGTGATGATGTCCAGGTCGTCGATGATCCGGTCGATGAAGCCGTAGTCCAGCGCCTGCCCGGCGGTAAACCAGCGGTCCCGGAGTGAGTCCTGGGTGACCTTGTCGACGTCCTGTCCGGTGTCGTCGGCGACGCAGGTGAGCACCGTGTCACGGGTATGGCGCAGGTCCTCCGCCTGGATCTCGATGTCCTGGGCGGTGCCGCCGATCCCGCCGGAGCCCTGGTGTAGCAGCACCTTCGAGTGTGGCAGGGCGAAGCGCTTGCCGGGCGTGCCGGAGGACAGCAGGAACTGGCCGGCGCTGTAGGCCATGCCGATGTTCACGGTGGCGACGTCGTTGGGGATGGAGCGCATGGTGTCGCGGATGGCGAGCATGCCGGGCACGGAGCCGCCGGGGGAGTTGATGAGCAGAACGATGTCGGCGCGGGAATCGCGGGAGGCGAGCAGCAGCAGGGAGGTGCACAGCCGGTTGGAGGTGTCCTGCTCCAGGGCGTCGCCGAGGACGATGATGCGCCGTTCGTAGAGGTCGCGGTAGATTTCCTGGTCGAGTATGCGGGTGGGGTCGGGTGTGTTCTCTGACATGTGCCCCAGGGTGCGGTGGGGGCCTGCGCTGCGGCAATGCCCTGCTGCTGGTGGCGGATCCGCTGTGAGCGGATCGGATTCCCGCGGGCCCTCGCAAACCGGGGACGTGGAAGTTCCGTGCTTGTTAGTCTCGGAGTCCATGAGCAGCTTCACCACACTGATCACCGGAGCCAGTTCCGGCCTCGGCGCCGAACTCGCCCGTCAGTCCGCCGCCCTCGGCCACGACCTCGCCCTCTGCGCCCGTAGGACGGACCGGCTCGAGGAGCTCTCCGCGGAGATCACCGCGTCCAACCCGAACGTCACCGTGCGCACCTACGCCCTCGACGTCACCGACGCCGACGCGGTGCGGGAGGTCTTCCAGACCGCCGACACGGATGCGACGGAGACCGGCGGACTGAACCGCATCGTGGTCAACGCTGGCCTGGGTAAGGGGCGCAAGATCGGCTCCGGGACCCCGGAAGCCAACCGCGAGACCGCCACCACCAACGTCCTCGGTGCGCTGGCGCAGGCGGAGGCCGCGATGGAGATCTTCCGCAACGCCGACGGCGGCAAGGGTGCCGGCCATCTGGTGCTGGTGTCGTCGGTCAGTGCGATCCGCGGCAACCGTAAGGCCATCACCACCTACGGCGCTACGAAGGCCTTCGTCGCGAACCTGGGTGAGGGGATCCAGGCGGAGCTGCTGCGCAGCAAGACCCCGATCGACGTGACCGTCCTGCTGCCCGGCTACATCGACTCGGAGATGACCGCCCGCAACGAGCAGGGCACCCCGCTGATGGTCGACACCAAGACCGGTGTGCGTTCGATGCTCACCGCGATCGAGGCGCGTAAGCGCAAGGCATACATCCCCGGCTGGCCATGGGCGGTGATCGGCAGGGCACTGCGCGTGCTGCCGTTGTCGTTGGTCACGAAGATCTCGTGACCTGCACTTTTGGCGGTCTGAGAGGACTCGTGTAGGCTACTGTCTCGTTGCGGTGCACAGCAGTGATACCGCTTCGGTACGCGCCCGTAGCTCAACGGATAGAGCATCTGACTACGGATCAGAAGGTTGGGGGTTCGAATCCCTCCGGGCGCACAGTACACAGACAGCCCCGTCACCCAGTGTGGGTGGCGGGGTTTCGTCGTTGCGGGGTGCCTGCGGAGTGTCAGGTTTGAGGTGTCTGAGGTTGGTTTTCGCCGGGCAGACCGACCTGGGGCACCTCAAAGCTGACAGGGGTTGGAAGCTGGCCGGCGTTGCAGTCCGATTCGGCAAGAACGGTCGGGTCACCCAGGGCCTTCGGCGGGAAGACTGGTGCCATGCGAGTCCTCTACTACACCTCCAGCAGCCTCGACGGATTCATCGCGGACCCCCACCACAGCCTTGCGTGGTTGTTCGCGCAGCAGCACGCCGAACCGGATGACCCGCTTCTGCGGATGGATGGCTTGATGCCCCGGACCAGCGCACTGCTCATGGGCAGTTCCACGTACCAGTTCATCCGCGACGAGGAGTCGGACGTCCCGTGGCCGTACCACCAGCCCACCTGGGTGCTCAGCCACCGGGAGCAGGAAGCCATCGAGGGCGCCGACCTCAGGTTCACCAGCGGGGACGTCGCCGGAGTTGTCGAGGAGATCACGACAGCTGTGTCGGACCCCGAGGCAGTCCTCTGGGTCGTCGGCGGTGGCGACCTGGCCGGACAGTTCCTCGATGCCGGCCTGCTCGACGAGGTCGTCGTGAGCTATGCACCGGTCACCCTGGGGGACGGGGCGCCGCTTCTGCCCCGCCGATGCCAGCTCTCCCTGGCGAACGTGGAGCGTGCAGGCGACTTCATCTCCGCCCGGTTCACCGTCGACGGACCGCGACCTGCGGCAGACTGGAGTGCGTGAGTACACATTCGGAGGAACCCGGCCCCGACCGGCTACGGCAGTTGCTGGACGCCGTGCTGGACGAACCGACCGGTGAGCTCACCGGCATGGCCGGGCAGGCGCACTCCTCGCCCTTCCACTTCTCCCGGCGGGTCAGCAGGGACACCGGGGAGTCCCCGGTGGCGCTGCGCCGACGGATGACCCTGGAACGGGCGTCCTGGCGGTTGCGCTCCGGTGCCAGCGTCACGGATTCTGCCTGGGAAGCAGGGTATGACTCCGTGGAGGGGTTCTCCCGTGCCTACCGGCGCGCCTACGGGCACCCGCCCTCGGAGACCCCGACCGGCTGGTCAGGTGGTACCGGGCACTGGCTGCCGGCACCGAACGGTATCCACTTCCACACCCCGGACTCGTTGTGGATCGTCAGCGGGGATGTGGATGACACTGGGAACAGAGCTACCGACCCGGTCACCGGACTGCTCGTCCAGCATGACCTCGGCGACCTCCGGAACCTGTTGGAAGCGTCCTGCGACCTCGGGGAGGAGGCATGGACGCGCCAGCGACTGCCGGGGCACGTCCTGCTGAACTGGGCGGGCCCTGAGGAGTCCACCGCGGTGCTGCTCGAGCGAGCGGTCATCCAGTACGAGACCTGGCTCGCGTCGATCGAGGGCACCCGGTTCCCGCCGCCTTCCGAACGGTCACCCACGCCGGACGCCCTCCTCGCAAGGCTCGACGTTGCCGCCCCACGTTGGTCGACCATGGTCGCCGATGTCTCGGCCCGTGGGGCGTGGGCCGACCGGATCGTGGACGCGCTCTGCGATCCCCCGGAGAGCTTCGTGGTCGGCAGCATCATCGCGCACGTGATCAGCTACAACGCTCAGCGTCGGGGCCTCGTCCGGAACTTCCTGCGGCAGGACGGTCACCTCGACTCCGCCGACAGCGCCGACGACGGTGACCCGATCACGTGGTTACGTGGGACGCCTTCTCCGCCTCCCGGATGAAGGAACCGATCAGGTCCGGCCACCGGCGCACGTCCTCCGGGGTCTGGGCGCACAGCAGGTGCGACTCCGGCAACAGTTCCCGCAGTTCCTCGGCGACGGCCAGGGGGTGCGCGGCGTCCCCGGGCCATGCGAGGATCATGGTGGGGATCCGACGTTCCCCCAATGCTGCGATCCGGT
>DXGC01000076.1 GCA_019114135.1 Candidatus Corynebacterium avicola | reverse complement strand
GTGCGCGATGCGTGCAATGGTACGACCGACGTCGTCGGCGTCCATGATGGTGCCCATCGTGACCTCCTTCCCCGCCTCACTGGACGGATCGTTAAAGGATGGTGTCGATGACTGATCCTATCACGGGTGGGGGTCGGTACCCCCGTCGACGATCCCCTCGATCAAGGCATCCGTACGGGCCTCGGAGTCGGCGGTTTCGGCGGCCTCCGCAGCGGCCTCGTCAGCCTCGTCCGCCAGGCGCTTGTCGCGTGCGATGCCGTCCAGGACGGCGTTGACGTAGGACGGGGCCTTGTCGTGCGAATATTCACCGGCGAGGTAGATGCCCTCCTTGAGGGCGACCTTCGCCGGGACGTCCGGGTTGTAGAGCAGCTCCCAGGCGGAGACGCGCAGCACGGCGCGGTCCACGGCGGGCAGCCGCTCCAAGCGCCAGGTGCTCGACAGGTGTGCCGAGATGGCGTCGTCGATCTCGTCGAGGGCCTCGGCGACCCCCGGGACGATCGTGGTGGTGTACTCCGGCACCCTCGTGACCTGGTTCGACTCGTCGCGAGACAGGTCGATGCGCTCTTCGACGATGCCGACGGGGTCGGTGTCGCGGAACTCGGCCTCGAAGAGGATGTCCACCGCGCGCTGTCGGGCCGCGTGGCGCTGCCCGTGGCGGTGCGTGCTGTCTGCCATGGCTTTAGTTGGTGACGCGGGAGAGGTACTCGCCGGTGCGGGTGTCGACCTTGACGACGTCACCGGTGTTCAGGAACAGCGGGACCTGGATCTCGGCACCGGTCTCCAGGGTGGCGGGCTTGGTGCCGCCGGTGGAACGGTCCCCCTGCAGGCCCGGGTCGGTCTGCTCGATGGACAGGTCGACGGAGACCGGCAGGTCGGCGAAGAGGATCTCGCCGTCGTGGAAGGAGACCTGGACGCGCATGTTCTCCAGCAGGAACTTGCTGGCGTCACCGAACTTGTCGCCGGCGACCTCGAACTGCTCGAAGTCCTTGTCGTCCATGACGACGAAGTTCTCACCGTCGTTGTACAGGTAGGTCATGTCGCGGCGGTCCACGGTGGCGGTCTCGACCTTGACACCGGCGTTGAAGGTCTTGTCGGTGTTCTTGCCGGAGACGACGTCCTTCAGCTTGGTGCGCACGAAAGCCGGGCCCTTACCGGGCTTGACGTGCTGGAACTCGATGATCTGCTGAAGCTTGTTGTCGATCTTCAGCACGAGGCCGTTCTTGAAATCCGCGGTAGTCGCCACGTGTCTACTCCTGGGTAAGCGTCGTCGTAATGTGCAAAGGGTGAACAGCCTGCCAGTTTAGCAGGCAGCCCTAGACGATCCGTAACTCCGTCGACGAAGGGTTCAGCGCCTCCGCACCGTCCGCGGTGACGACGTAGGTGTTCTCGATCCGCACGCCAGTCTTGCCCGGCAGGTACACCCCGGGCTCGATGGTCAGGGTCATCCCCTCGGCCAGCGTCTTGTCCTCCGGGGTACGGGATGCCGCGTACGGGGCCTCGTGCACGTCAAGGCCCACGCCGTGACCGGTGGAGTGGACGAAGTACTCCCCGTAGCCGGCCTCGTCGATGATGTCGCGGCAGACCTTGTCCACGGCGAAGAGACCGGCTCCCGGACGCACGGCGTCGACCCCGGCGGAGAAGGAGCGGTGCACCAGTTCGTAGAGTTCGGATGCCAGGGCGTCCGGCTCCCCGACGCACACGGTGCGGGTCTGGTCGGAGGCGTAGCCGTCCAGCCAGACTCCGAAGTCGAGGGTGACCAGACCGGGGACGATGAGGTCACGGGAGACACCGGCGTGCGGCTTGGCGCCGTTGGTCCCTGAAGCGAGGATCGTGTCGAAGCTGAGGCCGTCCGCCCCGGCGACACGCAGGCGGTGCTCCAGGTCGGCGGCGGCGGCGATCTCGGTGATGCCCTCGCGGATACCTCCGGCCTCGATGAACTCGGTGAACACGGAGTCCGCCAGCTCACCGGCGGCGCGCAGGGCGGCGATCTCGTCGGCGTCCTTCACCAGGCGGGCGTCCTCCACGGCACCGTCCAGCACCGGGGGCTCCCCGATCGCCCGGGCCTGGGCCACGGACAGCCCCGGCTCGACCGCGACGGTCGCGTCCTCGCCGGCCACGTCGAGCAGTTCGCCGATGAGGTCGCGGGTGATCCGGATCGAGATCCCCGGGTCGTCGGCGGTCTCCTGGCGGACCTGGGTGTCGTAGCGTCCGTCGGTCACGAGTGTTGACTCGGCCTCAGCATCCGCGGGGACGAGCAGCGCGGCGTTGGAGCCGCTGAACCCGGTGAGGTAGCGGACGTTCTTCAGGTCGGTCACCAGCAGGTGGTCGTGGCCGGCCGCGGCGATCGCGGCGGACACCGACGCACGCCGGTTCACCGTGGGTGCATTGGAGGCGTTCGAAACTGTCATGCGGGCAAGGTTACGCCGCGAGGTACTCCAGTGCCGCGTGGTACCCGTGCACACCCAGTCCGGCGATCACGCCGCGGGCCACGGGCGACAGGTAGCTGTGGTGCCGGAAGTCCTCACGGGCGTGCACGTTGGAGATGTGCACCTCCACGAAACCAGGGCCGTCGGCCACCTCCGCCAGCGCATCGCGCAGGGCGACAGAGGTGTGGGTCAAGCCACCGGGGTTGATGATCACGGCCTCACCGGCGTCGGCGGCCTGGTGGATCCGGTCGATCAGGTCGCCTTCGTGATTGGACTGGAGGAAGTCGATCTCGACGCCGAGGCGGGCGGCGTGCCCGGTCAGCGCCACCTCGATGTCGGCCAGGGTGGTGGATCCGTAGATCTCCGGCTGGCGCTTACCGAGACGGTTGAGGTTGGGGCCATTGAGGACCAGGACGCGGGTCATCGGTTTCCTTCCGGGTTCTGGGTCGCAGCATAGGCAGCCTCCAGGTGAGCCGCCTCCGGGTCGACCAGGCGGTGCGGTGCATAGACACCGACGTCATCGGACTCGGCGGCCTCGCTGTCAGTGACCACCACGATACGCAGGGCACCGTCCTTGTTCTTCTTGTCCCGGCCCATGACCTCCAGGAGCTCCTCCAGCGGCGCTCCGTCATAGGAGGTGGGCAGGCCCACCGAGGACAGGATCCGACGATGCTGGGTCACCCCGTCCTCACTGAGCAGACCGGCCGCGTGGGCCAGTTCGGCCTCGTAGACCATGCCGACCGCCACGGCGTGACCGTGGCGCCAGGTGTAGTTCTCGTGCTGTTCGACGGCGTGGCCGTAGGTGTGTCCGTAGTTGAGGATCTCGCGCAACGAGGACTCCCGCAGGTCCTGGCCGACGACCTCGGCCTTCACCCGGATCGCGGCCTCGATGAGCGCCGGCAGTGACCCCTTCGGGTCGATGGCCGCAGCAGGGGCGTTCTCGTAGATCCGGAGGATCTCGGGATCGCGGATGAAACCGGCCTTGATGATCTCTGCGCTACCTGCGACGATCTCCACCGCGGGCAGGGTCTCGAGAACGTCCAGGTCGACCAGCACCGCGGCGGGCTCATGGAAGGAGCCGACCAGGTTCTTGCCCGCCGCGGTGTTGATGCCGGTCTTACCGCCCACGGCGGCATCGACCATGGCCAGCAGTGTGGTCGGGTACTGCACGACCCGGATGCCACGCATCCAGGTGGCGGCGATGAAGCCGGCGAGGTCGGTGGTCGCTCCCCCGCCGACGCCGACGATGACGTCCTGACGGGACAGCCCGGCCGAGGCACAGACGTCCCAGCACTCCTCGGCACCCGCGACGGTCTTCGCCGCCTCCGCGTCCGGCGTCTCGTGCAGCACCGGCTCGATGCCGGCGGCGCGCAGACGGGCGGCGACCCGTCCGGCCAGCTGCGCCAGCGGCGGCTGGTGCAGGACGACGGCCCGGCGGGCGCCCGGCACAGCGTCGGCGACGTGGTCCGTCAGCTCGCGTCCGATGACCACGTCATAGGGGTTGTCGCTGGAGACCCGCACCGCGGTGGCGACATCGTCCTCGTGCAGGCCCAGCAGGGCCAGGGCCTCGGCGACGGTGTGCCGGGGTGCGCGGCCGTCGCCGTCGATGACGTGGGTGGCGACGCTGGTGTACAGTTCCTCGCGTTCGGTCAGCAGGGCCCGGTAACGGTCGGACGGGTCCGAGCCCGGTTCGGCGACGAGCACCGGACGGGTCGACGAACCCGCGGTCCGGCGCACGCCCTCCTCCACCGACACCCGCAGGTAGACCACGGTGTGGGCGGCCAGCAGTTCCCGTGTGGCCGGGGACAGCACGGCCCCGCCGCCCAGGGAAACCACGCCGTTGCTGCGCAGTGCCTCGGCGACGGCCTTCTCCTCGCGACGGCGGAACTCCGGCTCACCCAGTTCGGTGAACAGCTCACCGCAGGTGGTGCCCTCCGCCTCCTCGAGCAGCTGGTCGGTGTCGACGAGGCCGCACCGCATCGCCTCGGCGAGACTGCGTCCCACCGTCGTCTTGCCGGAACCTGGGGGCCCGACCAGCACGACGCGCGGACGGTTCATCGCGGCGTTCATCTAGTTCTCACCCCAGGTCAGGCGCTGCTTCACGCCGTCGACGTAGGCCTGGTAGTTGCGGCGGGTCTCCTCGACGCTGTCGCCGCCGAACTTCTCCATCACCGCGCGGGCCAGTACCAGTGCGACCATCGACTCGGCGACGACACCGGCGGCCGGCACGGCACAGACGTCGGAACGTTGGTGGATACCGGTGGCGGCCTGGCCGTCGTCCATGTCGACGGTGGCCAGGGCACGCGGCACCGTGGAGATCGGCTTCATCGCGGCGCGCACCCGCAGCTGCTCACCGTTGGACATGCCGCCCTCGATACCGCCGGCACGGTTGGTGCGGCGGGACACGCCGGACGCACCGTCGACACGGTCGATCTCGTCGTGGGCCTCGGAGCCGCGGCGGCGCGCCTCCTCGAAACCGTCACCGACCTCGACGCCCTTGATCGCCTGGATGCTCATCAGAGCCTGGGCGAGCTGGGCGTCCAGCCGTCCTTCCCAGGTAGTGTGGGATCCCAGGCCGATCGGCAGGCCGGAGACGACGACCTCGACGATGCCACCGAGGGTGTCGCCGGACTTCCGGGCGGCCTCGATCTCCTCGATCATCGACTTCTCGTGCGCGTCACCGTGGACGGTGAAGGCGCGCACCGGGGAGGCGTCCACGGCGTCCAGGTCGGCGGCGGTCGGCGCCGGGCCCCGGTAGGTGTCGGACGGTCCGATGGACAGCACATGGCTGACGACCTCGGCGCCGGTGATCTCCCGCAGCAGACCACGGGCGAAGGTGCCGGCGGCGACCCGGGCGGCGGTCTCACGGGCGCTGGAGCGCTCCAGGATCGGACGCGCCTCGTCGTGGCCGTACTTGACCATGCCGGAGAAGTCGGCGTGGCCGGGACGCGGTCGGGTCAGACGGGCACCGCGGCCGGAGTTCATCTCCTTGACGACGGCCTCGTCCTCGAGGTCCACCGGGTCAGCGGACATGATGGTGGTCCACTTCGGCCACTCGGTGTTGCCGATCATCACGGCCACCGGGGAGCCCAGGGTCTGCCCGTGCCGGACGCCGCCGAGGAAGGTCACCTCGTCGGCCTCGAACTTCATGCGCGCGCCGCGGCCGTAGCCGAGACGTCGTCGTGCAAGCTGTCGGGACACCTCGGCGCGGGTCACGGAGACCCCCGCCGGAATGTCCTCGATCACGGAAACAAGGGCCTGGCCGTGCGATTCCCCGGCAGTCGTCCATCGAAGCATGGCCCTATTGTTCCATGACCGCACCGCACAGGTCACCACCCCCCTATGTTTGTGATCGCGATCACCTCAGAGGCCCCGGCGACCACCCCGGTGGCCAGCAACATCCCCGGACCATGTGGCAGGCCGTGGGCATCGTGACCCTCATGTCGACGCACCACGGGGACGAGTCCCAGGAGCAGGGTCACCACCGATGCCGCCCCCACCGCCAGCAACCACCCGTACACCCCGCCCACTCCCGCGGCGACGGTACCCAGCGACAGCGCGAGTTTGGCGTCCCCTCCCCCGGCGACCAACCGTCTCGACAACAGACCGGGCACCACGCACAGCAGGAACCAGCCGAGCCCCCCGGTCACCGCAGCAGGCACCCCGTTCGCCACCGCCCAGATCACGGCGACCACAGCCGCCGGAAGGGTGAGCAGGTCCGGGAGTCGTCGGACTCGCAGGTCGATGACGGCAAGCGTCACCGCCCATACGACGATCCCCACCCCGAGCATTGCGTCCCCCCTGTTTTCCCGGTGTTCCCCCGACTACTCCACCCCGCGGTAGGACCGCAGCAGCTGGTACATGTCGTCCACCGCCGGACGCACCCCGGTGAAGGCCTCGAACTGCTCGGCGCCCTGACCGGCGAGCATCAGCAGGCCGTCTGCGACGGGACGTCCCGCCTCCCGGGCCGCCGACAGCACGTCGGTCGGGTACGGGTCGTAGATGACGTCCACGACCGCCGCCGCACGGGCGAAGGCGTCGGCGAGGCCGGACTCCCTGTCCACTCCAGCCGCCGGCACGGTGGTGACGAGGACGTCCGCACCGGAACACACCGTAGCGACCGTCGGGTCGTCCAACCGGACCCAGTCGAAGGCCATTCCGTAGGACTCGACCAGGGACTGCAGGTTCAGAGCCCGCTCGGAACGGGCCAGCACGGTCACGGAGGCGACGCCTGCCGCAGCAAGGGCCGCCACCGAGGGGCGGGCCGTCCCGCCGTTACCCACGACGACACCGTGACCACCGGCGAGGCTGTCGACGCCGCCGGGCGTCTCGGCGGCGACATGGGCCAGACAGGAGGCCACACCGTCGACGTCGGTGTTGTCGGCCAGCCAACGACCCTGACCCAGCGGGACCAGGGTGTTGGCACTGCCGATCCGCTGGGCGCGGTCGGTGATCTCGTCGGCCAGGTCGTGGGCCGCCGACTTCCCCGGCATGGTGACCGAGAACCCGGCGACCGACTCCGGCGACGTGGCCAGCAGGCGTCGGACCTCCCGCGGCTCCCCTGCCTCGACGCGTACGTAGGTGAACGGGTCCACGCCCAGTTCCGCGGCACTGCCGCGGTGGATCACCGGGGACAGGGAATGTTCCACGGGGCGTCCCAGCACCGCGCACACCGGTCCCTCTGCGGCCGCCGCCAGTTCCAGGAAGCCGTCGACGTCGTAGACCTCGGCGGCCGTACTGCCTTCACTCAGTGTGGTGATCTCCGTGCTCATCGGGCACTGTCCAGCACGCCGTTGCGACGGGACTCCTCGATGGCGTCCTCGTGTGCCGAGAAGTCACGGTTGAACACGGTGCGTCCGTCCTGGTCGACGGTGACGAAGTACAGCCAGTCACCCTCGGCCGGGTGCTCCATCGCCTGCAGAGCGGTGACGCTGGGCGAGGCGATCGGGGTGTCCGGCAGGCCGTCCTTCGCGTAGGTGTTCCACGGAGTGTTGCGGGCACGGTCGTCGTCGGTGGTGGCGACCTCCTGGGCGGCGACGTCGTAGTTCACCGTGGAGTCGAACTCCAGGCGCTGGTCGACGTCGAGACGGTTCTTGATCACCCGGGCGACCTTGTCGAAGTCACCGTCCGGTGCCTCACGCTCCACCAGGGAGGCGGCGGTGATGATCTCGTAGGGTGAGAGGCCCACAGTGTCCTGTGCCTCGAGCAGTCCGGTGCCCTCGTAGATCTCGGTGGAACTGGTCAGCAGGGACTTGACGATCTCTTTCGCGGAGGAGGTCGGGTCGAAGAGGTGCACACCGGGGGCGATGAGGCCCTCGATCCGGCGCGGGTCGTCCTGGCGGGCGTCCACGGCCTCGGCGGCCCATTCAGGCACGCCGAGCTCCTCGGCGCTGGAGGAGACGATGGTCTCGCGGAGCTCCTCCACGGTCACGCAGTCCTCGAGCCCGTCAGTGAGACCCTCGCGGCAGGAGTTGTCGGCGACGGAGGAGAAGATGCCGGCGCGGGTGTCGCCACCGACCACGGAGACGTCCTCCAGGGTTGAACCGGTCGGGATGTCGACCACACCGAGACGACGTTCATCGTCGGTGAGGGCGGACATCGCCGACTCCGCGGACATCTCCTCCTGCAGGGCGTAGTAGCCCGCCTCGAGACCACGGGACTCGCCGCTCTGCTCGGCATCCTCGGCAGCGGAGAGCATCGCCGAGCGGGAACCGACGACGTTGTCGTCCAACAGCTGCGGGATCAGTCCGGAGACGGTGTCCCCCTCGCCCACTCGGACCAGCACGACGTTGCCGTTGCCCTCGCCTTCGTAGTTACGGGTTCCCAACACCTCGCGCTGGTAGTAGACGTAGGCGACCACGAACACCAGGAGGAGAACCAGTCCCAGGCTGATCGCCATCGACCACTGCCGCCGACGGCGGTAGCGAGGCTCACTGATGGATTTTCGAGGCAATGTAGTCTCCGTATTCTCCGTGGTCTCCGATGGGCGGCGGGCAATCAGTTCCAGGACGTTGTCCCCGGCACGTCAGGGACCGGCAACAAACAGTCAACAACTGGTAACGACTGTCAATGACTGACATTGTTACATGCCAGGGCCGGTACTCCGGGATCAGACACCCGGAAAAGTCGTCCCCCGGGAGCGCCGGGCGTCCAACCAACCCTGCAGAATGTGCACGGCGGCGGCCTGGTCGATCCGCGATCGCCCTTTCTTCTCACTGACGCCCGAGGCGTGCATCGCACTTGTCGCCGCCACCGTGGACATCCGCTCGTCCACGAGCCGGACGGGAATTCCTTCCAGTCGTTCCCGCAGGTGGGAAGCATACTTCTCGGCACGTGCGGTGCTCTGCGTGCGCTTCGACCGCATGCTCACCGGGAGTCCGACGACGACCTCGACGATGAAGTTCTCCTCGATGAGGACCCCGATCCGGTCGAGCGCGGCCCGGTCCCCGGCCTTGGCGTCGACGGTCTCCAACGGGGTGGCGAGAATTCCGTCGGGATCCGACAGCGACACGCCGATACGGACCGTGCCGACGTCGAGACCGAGCCTGCGGCCCCGTCCCGGGTCGTCGTCACCGGGCTGGTCCGCCCGCGGGGATCCGCCGGTCATCAGTTGGCGCCGCCGGTGACGGAGGTGACTGAAGAGACATAGTCACGGACCGCTGCCACCGCGGCGTCCGCACCCGAGGCGTCCGAACCGGACCCCTGGGCCATCGCCGGCTTGCCGCCGCCGCGGCCACCGACGTGCGGACCGATGGCCTTGACCACGTCGCCCGCGGAGATGCCGCGCTTCACGGCGGCGTCGGTGGCGGCGGCAATGAACGGCACCTTGCCGGAGTCGAGGTCGACCGAGGTGAAGACGACGAGCGCCTCCTCGGTGCCGAAGCGTCCCTTCGCGTCGTTGGCGATGGTGCGCAGGTCGCCGCCGGCCACACCATCGGGCAGGCGGGCCGCGACGACACGCACACCGTCGATGTCGGCGAACTGGGCGACATAGTCGCCGACCTTGGCGGTCAGCTCGGCGTTGCGGAACTGCTCGATGCGCTTCTCGGCGCTCTGCAGGCGCTCGGACATCTGCTCGAAGCGCTCCGGCAGCTCCTCGTTCGGGATGCGCAGGCGGGACGCCAGGGTGTCGGCCACGCGGTGCTGGCCGGCGAGGTAGCGGAAGGAGTCCAGGCCGGTGTAGGCCTCGATGCGTCGGGTACCGGAGCCGACCGAGGACTCGCCCAGCACGGTCACCGGGCCGATCTGGGAGGAGTGGTCGACGTGGATGCCACCACACAGCTCCATGGAGAACGGTCCACCGATCTCCACGACGCGCACCTCGGAGCCGTAGTTCTCACCGAAGAGGGCCATGGCACCCATCGCCTTGGCCTCCTCGAGGCTGGTCTCGATGGTGTTGACGGAGTAGTCGGTGTCGACCGCCTCGTTGGCGATGTCCTCGATGCGCTGCAGCTGGTCGCCGGTGAGCTGGGAGGGGTACGTGAAGTCGAAGCGCAGGTAGCCCGGCTTGTTCAGCGAACCTGCCTGAACGGCGGTCGGCCCGAGCACGTCGCGCAGCGCGGCGTGGATCAGGTGGGTACCGGTGTGCGCCTGACGGGCCTGGTGGCGCCAGGTGTGGTCGACGTGGGCGGCGACGGTGTCACCGACGGCCAGTTCACCACCGGAGACCGTGACCCGGTGCAGCCAGACCTTGCGTCCGGTCTTCTGGACGTCCTCGACCTTCGCCACGCCGCCGGGACCGGTGAGGGTGCCGCGGTCGGCCATCTGACCACCGGACTCGGCGTAGAACGGGGTGCGGTCCAGGATAACCTCGGCCTGCGTGCCCTCGGGGGCACGGTCGGCCAGGGCGCCGTCGACGACCAGGCCGAGGATCCGTCCCTCGCCGTCGCGCTGCTCGTAACCGGTGAACACCGTGGGGTGGCCGTCGACGAAGGAGCGGTACACCGAGACATCTGCGTGGACCTGCTTCTTGGCGCGGTTGTCGGCCTTGGCGCGGGCACGCTGCTGCTCCATGTGGGCGTTGAAGCCCTCCTCACCGTCGACGTCGACGGTGAGGCCCTCCTCGGCGGCCATCTCGACGGTGAGGTCGATCGGGAAGCCGTGGGTGTCGTGCAGGGTGAAGGCCTCGCGGCAGCCCAGCTCGGTACCGCCGGCAGCCTTGACCTTGACGGCCTCCTGCTCGAAGAGGTGGGTGCCGGACTCCAGTGTCTTGAGGAAGGCGGTCTCCTCGCCGACGGCGACGGCGCGGATGCGCTCCCAGTTCTCGGCGATCTCCGGGTAGGACGGGGTCATGGTCTCGCGCACGGTGTCCATGAAGCGCTCCATGGTGGCACCGGTGGCACCGAGCAGGCGGGCCGAACGGATGATGCGGCGCAGCAGACGGCGCAGGATGTAGCCGCGGCCCTCGTTGCCCGGGGTCACGCCGTCCAGGATCAGCATCAGGCCGGTGCGGGCGTGGTCGGCGATGACGCGGAAGCGGACGTCGTCGATGGTGTCGGGGGCGTCGGTGGCACCGTACTTCGAGCCGGTGAGTTCCTCGGCGACGCGGATGACCGGTGCCAACAGGTCGGTCTCGTAGACGTTGTCGACGCCCTGCAGGATGCAGGCGACGCGCTCGATGCCCATGCCGGTGTCGATGTTCTTCTGCGGCAGCTCACCGACCGGCTCGTGGCCCTCCTTCGGGCTGAGCTCGCCACGGATGTCCTGCATGAACACCAGGTTCCAGATCTCGATGAAGCGGTTCTCGTCCGCCTCGGGACCACCGTCGGCACCGTACTCCGGACCGCGGTCGTAGAAGATCTCCGAGCAGGGGCCACCGGGGCCCGGCACGCCCATGTCCCAGTAGTTGTCCTCGCCGTCGCGGCGCTGGATCTTCTCTGCCGGAACGCCGATCTCGTCGCGCCAGATAGCGAAGGCCTCGTCGTCGGTGAGGAAGACGGTCGGCCACAGGCGACCGGGGTCGATGCCGAGGCCACCCTCGGCCACCGGGGTGGTCAGCAGGGACCAGGCGAAGTGGATGACCTCGCGCTTGAAGTAGTCGCCGAAGGAGAAGTTGCCGGCCATCTGGAAGAAGGTGTTGTGGCGGGTGGTGATGCCCACCTCCTCGATGTCGAGGGTGCGTACACACTTCTGGATGGAGGTGGCCCGGGAGTACGGCGGGGTCTGCTCGCCGAGGAAGAAGGGCTTGAAGGGCACCATGCCGGCGTTGACGAACAGCAGGTTCGGGTCGTCGAGGATCAGCGAGGCGCTCGGGACCTCGGTGTGACCCTGCGTCACGAAGTGGTTGATGAATCTCTCGCGGATCTCATGCGTCTGCACTGTTCTTCGGACCTTCTCGTTGCTCGTGCTCGTTGATCGTGCCGGTGGTTGTGCCGGTACACCTTCGGGCCCTACGTCGGGCTTAACCGGGAACAGTCTACCCGGTTCCCCGGACGATACCGCGAAGGGTCTCCACCCGCTGCCCCAGGGCATGCTCCCGACCATGGTCGGTGGGCCGGTAGTACCGGGCCTCCGACAGGTCCTCCGGCAGGTAGTCCTGGCGTAGGACCCCGCGGGGATCCTCGTGCGGGTAGCGGTAGCCCACCGCATTCCCCATGGCCTCGGCCCCGGAGTAGTGGCCGTCCCGCAGGTGGGCGGGCACCACGGAGCCCTTACCCTGCCGGACATCGGCCAGGGCGGCGTCGATACCGGCGATCACCGCATTCGACTTCGCAGCCGTCGCCAGGTGCAGGGTCGCCTGCGCCAGCGGGATGCGTCCCTCAGGCATGCCGATGAAGCTCACCGCCTGGTGCGCCGCGACGGCCGCCTGCAGGGCGGACGGGTCGGCCAGCCCGATGTCCTCCGAGGCATGGACCACCAGCCGACGGGCGATGAACCGGGGGTCCTCTCCTGCGTCGATCATCCGGGCCAGGTAGTGCAGGGCGGCGTCGGGGTCGGAACCACGGATCGACTTGATGAAGGCACTGGTCACGTCGTAGTGCTGGTCACCGTCACGGTCATAACGGGCGATCGCACGGTCGGTGGAGCGGCGGACGTCGTCCGGGGTCAGTTCAGGGACCTGACCGCTGTCGGCGCCGTCCCCACCCTTGCTCTCGACGCCCTCGGCCGCGGCCTCGAGGTAGGTCAGCGCCCGCCGGGCGTCGCCGGCGGCGAGGGCGGTGAGCAGGTCGCAGGCGTCGTCGGTGAGGACGAACCGCTCGCCGTAGCCGCGCGGGTCGCTCACCGCCCTACGGAGCAGCGTCGAGATGTCCTCCCCGGACAACGGGGTGAGCTGCACCAGCAGTGAACGGGACAGCAGTGGCGCGACCACCGAGAAGCTAGGGTTCTCGGTCGTCGCCGCGACCAGCAGGACGGTACGGTTCTCCACCGCGCCGAGCAGAGCGTCCTGCTGCGTCTTGGAGAACCGGTGCACCTCGTCGATGAACAGCACCGTCGACTCGCCGTGCACCAGGCGACGGCGGGCCTCGTCGATGACCGCGCGGACCTCCTTGACGCCGGCGCTCAGCGCCGACAGCGCGGCAAAGCGGCGTCCGGACGTCCCGGCGACCAGCGAGGCGATGGTCGTCTTGCCGGTCCCAGGCGGGCCGTAGAGGATGACCGAGGAATCGCCCCGACCGTCGACCAGCCGACGCAGCGGCGAGCCCTCCCCCAGGACGTGTGACTGACCGACCACCTCGTCCAGGGTGCGCGGACGCATCCGCACCGCCAACGGGACGTGGGCGCCGGGGTGGAAGTAGGAGTCAGCCGCGGTGCCGGCCTGGCCGACCTGGCCGGACTGACCGGCCTGCTCCTCCGGCACCTCGAACAGGCTGTCGTCACTCATGAACCCCAGTGTAACCGGGGTGTGTGGTCACCAGGTCTGCGGGTGCGCCCCGAGCCTGCCCAGGATCGACAGCAGTTCACCGGCGAACTCCTCGACCTTGGGGAAACGCTCGTCGACCTCGACATGCTGCACGGCGAAGCGGCGGATCGCCTCCACCGTGGTGGCCAGGTCCGCCAGGTGCTCCCGGGGCATCCTGTCGAGACGACGGGCACCGTCCGAGGCGGAACCCGCCTCGTCGATGACCGCGAGGGTCCCGTGGTAGAGCAGCGACAGGCTCATCAGCGCCCAGCCGACCAGCGAGGCCATGAGTGCGCGCTCCAGACGGCCCTCCTCGCGCACGGCCGGCCAGACCGAGGCGACCTCGGAGCTCCAGGACTCCACGAACTCCCGCAGCTCCAGCGGCTCCATCAACGGCGTCGTGGTGTCGTGCGGGAATCCGGCGAGCACGCAGGCCACGTCGGAGACCACGTCACGGAAACCGGCCCACTCGTAGTCCAGGAAGACCACCGAGTCGGCGAGCATGATGTTGTCCGGGGTCAGGTCGAAGGGGGTGAACGCCTGCAGCCGGGACCGGTGCTGACGGCTGCCGGCCTCGACGGCGAACTCACGGACCGTCTCGTCGATCTCGACACCACTGCGGGTCAGCAGGTCCAGACCCTGTTCGATCAGGGCCGAGACGTTGACGTCCCGGTCGCGGGTCTGGTCGGCCGGAAGGCCGTGGCGGGAGTAGAGCCGACGGTTCAGAGTGTCGAAGGCGTCATGCCCGTCAGCGGTTGCCACGTGCATCCGGCCCAGGGCACGCCCCAGTTTGCGCAGGGCCGAGGACCGCTCCGTCTCGTCGTCGGAAGCGAGGATCTCGGCGTAGCTCCGACCGTCGCCCGCGTCGGAGAGGACGATCAGGCGTCCCTCGACGTCGTGGGCCAGCAGCTGTGGACCGGGACGGTGCCCCTCGGCCAACGTGTTGGTGTACTGGTACGCCACGACCTCGCGGATCAGGGCAGCGGTCGCCTCGGAACTGTCGGCGTCCTCCGCCACCGGGGGCAGCTGCTTGATCACCACGGTGCGCTCCTGCAGGAACGGGTTCGGGGTGACCCGTGCACGGAGCACCAGGGAGTCCCCGCTGCCACCGAGATCCTCGGGGTGGGTCAGCTCAGGGGTACCACCGAAGCGGTTCCCCAACAGCTGCGTGGCGCTCTCCAGCGCAGAGTCGATGTTGAGCACGTCCATGTCCTCCCTCGTGAGGGTTACTCAGGCCTCTGCCTGCTCGGCCTGCTGGGCCTGCTCGGGCGCCTTCTTCTTCGGCTTGGTGTCGATACCGGACTCCTTGCGCTGCTGCGCGGTGATCTCGCCGGGGGCGTCGGTCAGCGGATCGACTCCGCCGCCGGACTTCGGGAAGGCGATGACGTCGCGGATGGACTCGTAGCCACCGAGCAGGGAGACGATGCGGTCCCAGCCGAAGGTGATGCCGCCGTGCGGCGGGGCGCCGAAGGCGAAGGCGTCCAGCAGGAAGCCGAACTTCTCGCGGGCCTCCTCCTCGGAGATGCCCATCACGCCGAAGACGCGCTCCTGGATGTCGCGACGGTGGATACGGATGGAACCGCCGCCGATCTCGTTGCCGTTGCAGACGATGTCGTAGGCGTAGGCGGTGGCCTCGCCCGGGTTCTCGTCGAAGCTGTCGATCCACTCCGGCTTCGGGGAGGTGAAGGCGTGGTGGACCGCGGTCCAGGCCGAGTTGCCCAGGGCGACGTCACCGGAGGCGGTGGCGTCGGCGGCGGGCTCGAACAGCGGGGCGTCGACGACCCAGGTGAAGGCCCAGTCGCCTTCCTTGATCAGGCCGAGGCGCTCGGCGATCTCGCCACGTGCGGCACCCAGCAGGGCGCGGGAGGACTTGACCTCGCCGGCGCCGAAGAAGATGCAGTCACCGGGCTTCGCGCCGACGTGCTCGGCGATGCCCTCGCGCTCGGCGTCGGTGATGTTCTTGGCGACGGGGCCGGACAGGGTCCCGTCCTCACCCACGAGGATGTACGCCAGGCCCTTGGCGCCGCGCTGCTTGGCCCACTCCTGCCAGGCGTCGAGGGTACGACGCGGCTGGGACGCACCACCCTCCATGACCACGGCACCGACGTACGGCGCCTTGAAGACGCGGAAGGTGGTGTCCTGGAAGAACTCGGTGCACTCGGTGATCTCGATGTCGAAGCGCAGGTCCGGCTTGTCCGAACCGTACTTCTTCATCGCCTCCGCGTAGGTGATGCGCGGGATCGGACCGGTGATCTCGTGGCCGATCTCCTTCCACACCGCGGTGAGGATCTGCTCGGCCAGGGCGATGACGTCCTCCTGGTCGACGAAGCTCATCTCGACGTCCAGCTGGGTGAACTCCGGCTGACGGTCGGCACGGAAGTCCTCGTCGCGGTAGCAGCGGGCGATCTGGAAGTAGCGCTCCATGCCGCTGACCATGAGCAGCTGCTTGAACAGCTGCGGGGACTGCGGCAGGGCGTAGAAGCTGCCCGGGCGCAGACGTGCCGGGACCAGGAAGTCACGGGCACCCTCGGGGGTCGAACGGGTGAGGGTGGGGGTCTCGATCTCGGTGAAGTCCTCGCCCAGCAGGACGTTGCGGGCTGCGGCGCTGACCTTGGAGCGCAGGCGCAGGGCGCGGGCCTGGTTCTCGCGACGCAGGTCCAGGTAGCGGTACTTCAGGCGGGTTTCCTCGCCGACCTCGCCGCCGGCGGCGGAGTCGTCGATCTGGAACGGCAGCGCCGCAGACTCGTTGAGGATCTCCAGTGCGGAGACGTTGACCTCGACACCGCCGGAGGCCAGGTTCGGGTTCTCCGATCCTTCCGGACGTGCCTCGATGACACCGGTCACCTTCAGGCAGTACTCGCTGCGCAGGGCGTGGGCACGCTCGGCGACCTCATTCTCGCGGAACACGACCTGGGCCAGACCGGAACGGTCGCGCAGGTCGACGAAGATCACGCCACCGTGGTCGCGACGACGGGAGACCCAACCGGTGAGGGTCACCTCCTCGCCGATGTGGTCAGGGCGAAGATCACCACAGAGATGGGTGCGAAGCACGTCGCATTGTCCTTTCATGTCGTTCTGTGCCGGTCAGTGGGCTCTGACTGCCCATTCTTCACAGTCAGCTCAGTCGGCACGGTCATGTCGAGGTCCGAACGGGACTTGGCCGGAAGTCGCCGGTATCCACCCCGTTCGAGGCGCACTTCCGGGGTGTGGCCCCGTAAGCACGCGTGTAACGACGTCTCATCCTACTACCCTGCTGCCGCGCTGGGAACAGTGGTGGCATGCTGGAGGGGGAAGACGTCCGCCACCCTCAACGAAGGGAATGTCGTGATGACCGACCACACCGACAACACCCGACCCGGTTCCGCCCCGCAGCACCCTGATTCGGACGGGATCCCCGACCAGGTGACCCTGGAGGACACCGTGGTCACTCCCCTGGACCGACGGGACCCCTACCGGCTCTTCTGGCTGGTCTGCCAGGTGGCGCTGTGGATTTCCGCCGTCGCCGCAGTGATCGCGGTCGTCATCGGAGTACTGGTCGACTCCGAGAACTCCTTGTTGGCGGGGATCGCCTTCCTGATCATCTCCATGCTGTCGGTGATCGGCATCCTGCTGTCCCGGATCGGCAGCGACCTCAAGAGCGCCGGAGTGACGTAGACAATGTCACTCTTTTCACTCCAGTAACAGGAATCTTTTCTCGATACCTGTTAATCTGTGCCGCATGAACATCGATTACATCCTCGCAAACGCCAATGACCTGCTGGGCCAGGCTGACTGGCTCGCATTCAGGAACTGGGACTCAGTGAGCCGTGTGCTCGACTCGGTGATCCCCAACGCCTGGTCGAACTACACCCCGCGCCCCTAAGACAGGCCAGAACCACCTCCTCTGCCCACAATGCTGAGGAGGTTTCCGCCCGATGCCCTCACATCGGGCGATTCAGCCGTGCATTACTGGCGGCGTCGGGGGATCAGGTAAGTCCGGCGGATCCGGGGGCTCCGGCGGTTCCATTCTCCGCCTCATCACCAGGGCCAACGGACCTGAAGCCTTGGTCGTGACTTTCTCTCCGTCAGGTCCTGTCCACTCCACGGTGTGGCCGGCGTCATCGGTGGCCGGTCGCCAGAGCCCACGCGTCTTCAGTACGTGATGCCGACGGCAGAGACACATTCCGTTCGCCAGACTCGTCGGCCCGTCCGAGGTCGGGTCAGTGTGGTGCGAGGCCACGATGTGGTCGTGATCGCACCGGTGGGCAGGGACCTCGCATCCCGGGAACCGGCAGAATCCGTCCCGACCTTCCATCTGGAGCTTCGTCACGAAGGGGAAACGGTACTGCTCTGACTCGGCGCACAAGGTCTCGTCGACGTCCTCCAGGACCACGGTCTTCGTGGCCACTGTCTCCAGCATCGCCGCGGTACCCTCGCTGACCCACCCCTGACCGGAGACATACCCGGGGCCGACACCGGTCTTCCCGTCGGTCGACAGCCTGAAGAGATTCACCTGGACCTTCATCGTCTCTGGCGTGTCCCCCAGAAGGTCGAGGAGGATGCGCGCACGGCACTCCCCGAGCGTCGGAACAACCGCAGTGGTCGCCGACACCTCGATCTCGCCGTCAGCATTCACCGACTCGGGACCGAGTGAAGTACCCAGCTTCTCCGCAGCACCCGAGAGTTCGGTGTGCAGTTCCAGTGCCCGCTGGGTGATGGCGTCCCAGGTCGCGGCCGCAAAAGTCTCCGACCCACAGTTGAGACGCAAGGACGTGCCGGACTTCGTCAGCTCGGCGGAGTCCGCCTCCCGCCGCTCAGTCGCCTCCGCAACGTCGGTGGCCACCTCAGCCAGCACCGCGTCCACCAGGTCCTGCAGAACCTTGAGGTGCACGATCGGCACCTCGTCCACCACGTCATCCGCCGACAACCAGGACGACAGCGCCTTGTCCACCGCAGCGTCCAACACCCTCCGGACCTTGGCACGCATCGACGAGGAAACAGACCGGAGGTGGCGCTGGATCCTGCTGTGGACCATGTCGAGGTGAGCGACACTGAACCGCCCGGACTCGGCCACCAGGATGAATGTCTCTGGCACCCGGAGAACCATGCCGGCGGCATGGGCGAAGCGGACCGCCTCTGCGCGTCCCCGACCCCGCGCCGACTCCGCGAGCGAGCACCGAACCTCCTCCGGCTGATCCGCGAGGACGAGAACCAACGCCATCTCACCCCGGTTGAGATGACGGGACAGCTCACCAGCCGTTGTGTCGAGGATCGCCGACAACGATCCCGGCTCGACAACTCCCGTCGTCATCGTGCACCTCCCCATCATTTCCTTTCACTAACCGAAAGTTTAGTCGCACACTCTCGAACATGTCAACCACATGTTCGATTTTTCTTTCACATAAGGAAAGCAAGTATTGCGTCGTCTGACGTTGGCCATTCAGACCCCCACAGTTCACCTATGGTCCACCTCACTCGGTTAGCGTATCTGCTGCACGACACACCCCTCACGTTTCAATCAGGAGAATTACCATGTCCCTGCGGAAATTCCGCATGCCTGCCGGCGCCGCCCTGGCCGCCGCCGTCATCCTCACCGTCACCCCCGCACAGGCCCAGGAGGACGCCGATCTCCCCGGCTCCGACCAGGGCTCCAGCCAGAGCTCTGAGCAGGGCTCCGGCGAAGGCTCGAACGAAGGTTCGGCTGACGGATCCGTGCCCGGCTCCCTGCCGGACTCCTCCCTCCCCGGTTCCTCCACCCCCGGTGGGCCCACCACCAACGAAGGCCTCTACGAGGGCTCCGTCGAGGTCGTCGACGGAGAGTCCGACAACCAGGAGGTCATCTCCGGTCAGGTCTTCGACGACGCCAACAAGAACTCCGTCCTGGACGGCGAAGAGACCGGCGTCGAGGGCGTCAGCGTCTCCAATGGTGTCGACGTGGTCACCACCGATGCTGAGGGACGCTACGAGCTCCCCGCCCGCGACAACATGTCGGTGTCCGTCTCCCAGCCCTCCGGCTGGCAGACCCCGGTCGACGAGAACAACTTCGCCCAGTTCAGCTACGAGCACTACCCCGAAGGCTCCCCGGACCTGAAGTTCGGCGGCCTCGAGCCCACCGGCAACGTCCCCACCGCCGTGAACTTCCCACTGGCGAAGTCCGAGGCCACCGCCGACACCGAGCAGTCCTGCCCGATCGCCGCCGACACCCAGACCTACGACAAGGAGGAGGTCGAGTACGCCCGCAAGGGCGGCCCGGCCGACCTGATCGAGCGCGACGACTACGCCGGCTGCGGCGTCCTGCTCCTCGGCGACAACGTCGGCGACGACCTGTCGCTGAACCCGGACCTCAGGGACCTCTACACCAACGTCAACGGCCCGGTCCGCGCCCTGCCCGGCAACCACGACATGGACTACGACGCCGTGGACGACGTCAACGCGACCGACACCTACCGCGCCGCGTTCGGCTCCCCCTACTACTCCTACAACGTCGGCGACACCCACTTCGTCGCCCTCGACAACATCGAGTACAACGGGCAGAAGGAGGACGGCAGCAACGGCGATTACCTCGAGAAGATCAGCGACGAGCAGCTGGAATGGCTGAAGAACGACCTGGCCACGGTCGACAACGACCAGGAGATCATGATCGCCGCCCACTCCCCGATCGTCAACTACAAGGAGGTGATCACCGACAACGCCAACGAGCTCTACGACATCCTCGCGGACTACCCGAACGCCTTCACCGTCGGTGGCCACACCCACACCCTGGAGAACCTCATCGCCGGCGAGCAGCGCTCCGAGTGGGCGGAGTACGCGGAGAGCCCGATCGACACGCTGTCCCACGACCAGATCGTCGCCGGTGCCGTCTCCGGTGACTGGTACTCCGGTGAGCTCAACGACAACGGCGTTCCCCACGCCTACACCTCCGACGCCGCCGAGCCGGGCATCATGACCTTCAACTTCGGCGCGAACGGTCGCAGCAACTACTACACCGTGCGCAACGAGGACCAGGACCACCAGTTCCTCACCGGTGTGAACTCCCCGGCCTGGCGCGAGTGGGCCGCTGACGCCCAGGAGTGGCAGGACAACGACAAGGCCGGCGAGGCACCGGAGGAGATCAACCCGCTGGAGGTCTCCCGTGAGGACCTGGCCGGTGGCGAGTCCTACCTGACCACCAGCTTCTTCGGGGGCTCCACCGAGGCTACCGTCGACGTCGAGCTGGACGGCAACAGCGAGTCCGCCGAGCTCACCCAGCCTGCCGAGGGCGAGGCCCTGAACCAGGGCTGGGAGTACACCGAGACCATCTCGGCCACCCACAACCTGAGCTCCACCGGCAACGTCGAGCAGGCCAGCCCCCACGTCTGGCGCCTTGCCCTGCCGGAGGACCTGGAGGCCGGTGAGCACACCGCCAACATCACCGGTACCGACCGCTACGGTCAGACCACCACCCAGTCGGTCACTTTCACCGTGACGGAGTGATCTGACCGGTAGCCTGACGAAGAATGGGACACATTCTTCGCAGGACGCTCCGTTTCACCGCCGTCGCGACGACCCTCACGGTCGCGACGGCGCTCACCGCCTGCGGCGGTGACGACACCTCGGACGACGGGGGACAGACCAGTGCCGCCCAGGGGGACGACCTGGACCTGCCGGAGTTCGAGGGGCTGACCGATATCCGGGACACCCTGGCCGACGGTGGGTACGAGTGCGAGGACTGGAGTGAGGTCGAGGAGAAGGGCGCGTCTTGCGTCCTGCCCGACGAGGGCGGTGTCCACGGGATCTACATCTCCGACAACCCGACGGCGACGACCACGGTGCTCTTCCGGAACAACCCGGAGTCCCCCGGCGTCGTCATCGGCGGGAACTGGGTCTTCGACTGCGGCCCCGACGACAGTCTGGGCAGCGAGGGCTGCGGGGAGATCTCGGATGTCCTCGGCGGGATGCAGGTGGAGCCGGACCCGGAGTAGGTCAATCCAGCCCCGTTGGGGCACCGCCATGCCGCCGTGCTAGCCTCACCCCAATGAACACTGTTCAGTTCCGTTCTGTCCTGTCCTCCCGCCTGGACGACTGGCGTGCACAGGGACTGGAGCGCAACCCCGCGGCCTTCGGCACCGACCAGGACCCTGAGTCGGTCATCGACGGCGAGGCTCGGATGCTGTTCTCCTCGTCCAACTACCTCGGTCTGGCGTCCCACCCGACGGTGCGCGCCGCCGCCCACACCGCACTCGACCGCTACGGCGCCGGCTCCGGGGGATCCCGCCTGACCACAGGCACCACCGACCTGCACCGCGAGCTCGAAGCGGAGATCGCCGACTGGCTGGGGTACCCGCGGTGCGTCTATCTGTCCACGGGTTACCAGGCGAACCTTGCCACGCTGAGCGTCCTGGGGGACTCCCGCGACGAGCCGGTGACGGTCTTCTCCGACGAGCGCAACCACGCCAGCATCATCGACGGGATCCGCTTCGCCCGCAGCACCGGCGCGCACCTGCAGGTCTACCCGCACCGCGACCTCTCCACGCTGCGGACGCAACTCCAGGAGCGCCCGACCACCCATGCGCTCGTGGTCACCGACGGGGTGTTCTCCATGGACGGCACCATCGCCCCGGTGGACGAGCTCGTGGCACTCTGCCGCGAGCAGGACGCCCTGCTGGTCGTCGACGACGCCCACGGGATCGGCACCTTGGCGGTCGACGGCTCCGGGTGTGCGGCGTCCGCGCATCCGGACGTCCTCGTGGGAACGGCGAGCAAAGCCCTCGGCAGTGAGGGCGGTTTCATCTGCTGCGACGAGGTGGTCGCCGACCTGGTCACGAACCAGGCGCGCCCCTACGTCTTCTCCACCTCGAATGCTGCGCCGGTCATCGCCGCGACGCTGGCGGCCGTGCGCCTGGTACGCGGGCAGGACAGGTCGGTGCGGAATCTGCGGTCGAACATCACTCACCTGTGCCGACGGCTGGAGGACGCCGGGATCGTCGCCCCATCCTCCGGGGTCGGCACCACGCCGATCATCCCGGTCCCTGTCGGTGACGAGGCCGCCGCCATGGCGGTCTCCGCACAACTGCGGGACGCCGGGTTCCACGTTCCGGCGATCCGCTACCCCACCGTCCCCCGCGGTGCCGCGATCCTCCGGGTGACGGTGATGGCCACCCACACCCGGGGTCAGTTGGACGCACTGGCGGACGCTCTGATCAGCCTTCGATGAACTCCATCATCCGGTCCCACTCGCGGGCGGTCTGCACCATGCCGTCGTAGTAGGTGGCCTTGAGCTTGTCGAGGTTGCGCTCGGTGTTGGAGATGCGCATCTCCTCGGGGAAGAACAGCAGCACCCTGCCCTCCTTCTCCAGGTCGAACAACCGCTGCTTCGTCGCGTTGTAGAGGTCTGGTCGTCCCAGTACCGCCTCGGCGACGGCCGGGTACCGGGCGAGAAGCCGTCGGATCGCCGCCGGGTACTTCACCTGGGGACGCACGTAGTCCCGCGGCCGGGTGCAGAGGACGATGAAGCGCTCGAAGCCGTCGTCCTCGGCGGCGTCGACCGGGATCCCGCCGGAACCGCTGAGCGCACCGTCGACGTAGGGCACCCCGTCGACCTCCGGGGTGTTCATGATCACCGGCAACGTCGAGGACGCCCGGACACGCTTCAGCAGTGACTCGCGGTCGGTGATGTCCTCGCGCCCCCACCGGACGGATTCGCCGGTCAGCGCGTTCGTCGCCTCGATGCGGAAGGGAGTGGGGTCGGCGAGGAAGGCATCGAAGTCATAGGGAAGGTCGCTGCCGGGCAGGCCGGCGGTCTCGTAGATGTACTCAGCGTCGAAGTAGCCGTCGCCGCGGATGAAGGAACCGACGCCGCCGGAAGCCGGCGAGGCGGTGAACTCCACGAAGCTCTCCCGGGTGCGGTCGACGTCGTGCCACAGGTAGTTGAGCGTGTGGGACGCTCCGGCGGAGACGCCGCCGATCCAACCGAAGCGGATGCCCTGGACCATGAACTCGTGGACCGTGGCCGCGGTGAAACTGTTGCGGGCGCCGCCACCTTCGCAGACGAGGGCGACGTCGGCGGCGGATGCTGCAGGCACAGAAGAGCCGAGGGAATCAGTCATGAAGACCATGGTAGACGCACATGCCGACAACGAACTGCCGGGGAATACTCCTCGATGATGACCTTTCCGCGTCCGAAACACTTAATCTGAACGAGAAACCGGAAGATTCATGCCGTGACGTCTCACCAAGGAGTGCTGACCATGTACCGACCTCTGTCTTCTCCGTCCACTTTCCGGACGCCACAACCCCGACAAGGCGGTGCCACCGCGGCACTGCTGGCGGCGTCGCTCATTCTCGCAGGGTGCTCCGGTGGTGAGGACGCCGATGCTTCTGAGCCGGAACCGACCTTCTCCAGTGCCCCGAGTTCTTCAGCCCAGGAGACTGGCGACGCCTCCCGCTTCGACACCGACGACATCGCCGAACTGCTCCGCGCCGAGCCCGGCCCGTTGGACCCCGAGGACGACGCCGAGGAGATCATCGACCGGCTCACCGAGACCTTCGGGGAGGATATCGGGGAGGCCGATCCGGACGAGGTCTTCCTGGAGTTACTGAACCTGGCCGCCGCCGACTATCGCGAAGTGCAGCAGTACATCGACGATGTCGAGGTGGAGTTCACCGATCCGGGGTCCGGACCTGACGACGCCGGAGTCGAAGATACCGGGGAGTCAGTGGAATCCGGGCAGTCAGGAGGTCTGGACCTCCACGTCCTCTTCGATTCCAGCGGCAGCATGGGAGATGAACTGGACGGCGAGCGCAAGATCGACACCGCAGTGTCTGCCGTCCAGGACTTCATCGGTGATGCCGCCGGATCCGACAACGTACAGGTGGGCTTGCTCTCCTACGGTGACGTCTCCGGCGACAACTGCGGCTCGACAGAAGAGCTCTACCCGCTGGATGCCTACGACGAAACCCGGTTCAACGAAGCGCTGGAGTCCCAGAAGCCCGGAGACGCCACCCCGATCGCCACGGCACTGGAGGACGTCCTCGACGACGTGAACGCTGAACACGGTGACGTCACCGATAGGCAGACCGTGGTCTACGTGGTCAGCGACGGTAAAGAGACCTGCCACGGTGATCCGGTCGCCGCGGCAAAGGCCCTGGCCGACAGCGACGCCGAGGCAGTGGTGAACATCATCGGCTTCGACGTCAGCGATGACGAGCAGCAGTCGCTGAAGGACATCGCCGAGTCCGGAAACGGTGAGTACCACCGGGCAGACAGCGGCGATGAACTGCGAGACCTCATGCGTGAGGAACGGTCACGGACGATCGACGCCTGGCGGACGTGGCAGTCCGAGAATGTCGACCGACTGCGGGAAGAACAATCCACGGTGGTGGACAAGTCTCGCGAGATACAGTCCTCGGGTGTGGACACGTCCCGCGCAGAGCAGACGGCACTTATCGCGATCGTCGACGAGTTGCAGGAGCGCTCCGAGGACGGTGTCTCTCTCGGCACCGGACTGCGGAGTTCAGCGGTCTCGCGTGGTACCTCCATCCGCAGCTACCTCGTCTCCACGCTGACCAGCCTCCGGTCGGATGCCGTCTCAGAGGGGACGAGTCTCCGCAGCGACGTGGTCAGCGAGGGCACCGGAGAACGAAGCCGCATCATCAGCGAAGGCTCAGGTCAGTAGACCACTCCGGGTACGGGGAGGCCTCTCCCCCGCTACACTGCTCCCATGACGTTCAACAACAATCTCTCCGGAATGGGTCGTCGCGCGAAGACAGGGGGCGGCGGGGGCGGCGGCCGACGCGGTGGCTCCAATCTTGGTGGAGGCCGTAATTACCGGAACAACCGGAGAGGCGGAGGCGGCATCCTCTCCATGCTGCTGATGAGCACCATCGGCCGACGCTTCGGCATCCCCGGCATCCTCGTCGTCGGTGCGATCTTGTTCTTCGTCAACGGCGGACTCGGCATGTTCAGCCAGAGCAACGACACCGCGCAGAGCAGCGGCAGCGGCAACAGCAACGTCACCGACCAGTCCGGCGGCAACCTCGACCACTGCCAGACAATTGAGGACGCCAACAACTACGACGACTGCCGAAACGAGGGCACGGCCCTCTCCCTCGACCAGGTCTGGTCGGAGATCCTTCCGGAGCAGGCGGGAATCGACTACACCGAGCCGGCACTCATGATCGATGACGGCACCGTGAGCACCGGATGCGGCACCGCCTCGACTGCCTCCACGGGCCCCTTCTACTGCCCCGGTGACCAGACCGTCTACATCGGTGACGACTTCTTCGCCCAGCTCAAGCAGATGGGTGGGTCGGACGGGCCCTTCGCCCAGATGTACGTCGTCGCCCACGAGTTCGGCCACCACATCCAGCAGTTGCAGGGCAATCTCGGACTGTCGGACTACGACAACCCCGGGGAGGACTCCAATGCTGTGAAGATGGAACTGCAGGCCGACTGCTACGCCGGTGTGTGGGCCGCCCACGCCGACAAGGGCGACAACGCCTACCTCGACCCCGTCACCGAGGAGCAGGTCAGCCAGGCGATCGCCTCGGCGCAGGCGATCGGTGACGACGCCATCCAGAGCTCGAACGGCGGGGAGGTCAACCCGGACGCCTGGACCCACGGATCCTCCGAGCAGCGTGAGCAGTGGTTCTCCACCGGCTACGACAACGGCACGGTGGATTCCTGCGTGCAGGACTTCGCGCAGTAACTACCCGCGGATCAGGTCCGAGGCCCGCTCACCGATCAGGTAGCAGGTGATGTTCGGGTTCACTGCGGTCAGCTGCGGCATCACCGAGGCGTCCACCACGCGCAGACCGGAGACACCCTTGACCTTCAGCTCCGGGTCCAGCGGTGACTGCTCGTCGTCCACCGCACCCATGCGCACCGTGCCCGCCGGGTGGTAGACGGTGTTGTGGGTCTTCGTGACGTAGTCGGCGATGTCCTCGTCGGACTGGACGTCCTCACCCGGGAAGAGTTCACGGCCGGCGTACTCGGACAAGGCCGGCTGTGCGGCGATCTGACGCGCGAGCTTGATGCCCTCCACGGCGATGTGCAGGTCGTAGCCCTCCTCGTCGGTGAAGTAGCGGGGGTCGACCTTCGGCTTGTCACGGAAGTCGATGGAGCGCAGCCGCACGGTGCCCCGTCCCTTGGAGTGGGTGATGTTCGGGGTCAGGCACCAGGACTCGTCCGCCGTCGGGTAACCCTGACGGCGGGTGTGCATGTCGAAGGGCATGGAACCGTAGTGCATCATCAGGTCCGGCAGGCCGAGGCCGCTGGCGCCGCCCTCGTCGACCTTGGTGAAGATGCCGATCTCCCACCACTGGGACGATGAGCGGGTCATCGGAACCTTCGACTCCCAGGAGATCACGGCCTCAGGGTGGTCCTGCAGGTGGGAACCGACGCCGGGGCTGTCCACCAGGACGTCGATGCCGAGTTCATTGAGGTGCTCGGCCGGGCCGATGCCGGACAGCATCAGCAGCTTCGGGCTGTCGATCGCGCCGGCGGAGACGATGACCTCGCGGTTGGCGGCGAGGGTCTTCAGTCGTCCGAAGGGGTTGTCGAGGTACTCGATGCCGGTCGCCGTGCCGTCCTCGATCACGATGCGGGAGACCTGACGGTCCGTGAGGATGTCCAGGTTCTCCCGGTCGAGGATCGGGTGCAGGTAGGACACCGAGGAGGATCCGCGGGTGCCGTCGTCCTTGGAGTTGATCTGGAACCAGTCCGCACCGTGACTCACCGTCTCGCCCTCGTTGAAGGGGGTGGTGGGCAGGCCCTGCTCCTCACAGGCCTTGAGCACAGCCGTTCCGACCGGGTCACCGGAGTTCGCCGAGCGCAGGCGCACCGGGCCGTCGTGGCCGTGGTTGTCTCCCTCGCGCTCGTTGTTCTCGAGACGCTTGATCAGCGGCAGGACCGTCTCGGAATCCCAGCCGGTCGCGCCCAGGGTCACCCAGTTGTCCAGGTCCTGGGCCGGGGTGTGGAAGGCGATGCAGGAGTTGTGGGACGAGCAACCGCCGAGCACCTTGGCCCGGGCGTGGCGCATGAAGGAGTTACCGTTTTCCTGGGGCTCGATCGGGTAGTCCCAGTCGAAGCCGGACTCCAGCAGGCCGGGCCACTGGTCGAGGTTGAGGACCTCGGGCTTGTCGACGTCGGTGGGTCCGGCCTCGACGAGAGCGACGGTCACGTCCGGATCCTCGCTGAGTCGGGCGGCCACGACGGCGCCGGAGGAACCGGCTCCGATGACGATGTAGTCGTAGTTGTCTCGCACTGTATCTCCTGTGTCTCCCGTATCCACCATGTCTCCCTCTCCTTTACTTCTCCGGGAACCAGCCGGTCACGGCAGGTTCGGTGTTCTCGTAGATGTGCTTGGCCTCCCGGTACTCCTCGAGACCGGTGTGCCCCAGCTCGCGCCCGTTGCCGGACGCCTTGAAGCCTCCCCACTCCGCCTGCGGGACGTAGGGGTGGTAGTCGTTGATCCAGATCGTCCCGTGACGCAGCGCCCGGGACACCCGGTTCGCGACGCCGCGGTTGGACGTCCAGACCGCACCGGCGAGACCGTACTCGGTGTCGTTGGCGATCGAGACGGCCTCCTCCTCGGTGCTGAAGGTCTCCACGGTGATCACCGGGCCGAAGCCTTCCTCGACGACGGCGGGGTTGTCGCTGGTGCAGTTGTCCAGCACGGTCGGACGGTAGAAGCAGCCCTTCTCCAGCTCGGGGCCTCCCCAGTTGCCGCCGGTGCGGAGTGTGGCACCGGCCTCGACACCGCGCTTGACGTAGTCGGTGACCTTGTCGCGGTGCTCCTCCGAGATCAGGGGGCCGGCCTCGGCCTTCTCGTCGAAGGGTCCACCCAGGACGATGCCCTCGGCTCGTCGGACGAGTTCATCAACGAACTTCTCCTTGATCGTGTCCTGCACGATCAGCCGTGTACCGGCCGAACACACCAGCCCGGAGTCCAGGAATCCGGCGTTCAGGGCGTTGTCGAGCGCGGCGTCGAAGTCGGAGTCGGCGAAGACGACGTTCGGGTTCTTGCCGCCGAGCTCCAGAGCCACCTTCTTCACGGTCGGTGCCGCGGCCTCGGCGATCCGGCGACCGGTGACCAGGCCGCCGGTGAAGGAGACCATGTCCACGTCCGGGTGGGACGACAGCGGTGCGCCCGCCTCGGCCCCAGCACCCAGCACAAGGTTGGCCACACCAGCCGGCAGACCGAGCTTGTCGAAGACGTCGGTGATGAGGATCGCCGTGTGCGGGGTCAGCTCCGCAGGCTTCAGGACGAAGGCATTGCCGGCAGCGATCGCCGGGGCGATCTTCCAGGACGCCTGCAGCAGCGGGAAGTTCCACGGGGTGATCATCCCGCACACGCCCACCGGCTCGTAGACCACCTTTGAGATGACCGAGGGGTCACCGGCGTCGACGAGACGGCCTGGATTGTGGTCGGCGATCTTGCCGAAGTAGCGGAAACAGTTCGTGATGTCGTCGATGTCCCCCTCGGCCTCGACCAGACGCTTGCCGGTGTCCAGGGCTTCGGCGCGGGCGAACTCGTCCCTGCGCTCCACGAGCGCATCGGCGACCTTGAGAAGGAAGTCACCGCGCTCCCTGGCCGGCACCGACGACCAGACGCCGGAGTCGAAGGCGCGACGGGCCGCCGTGATGGCCTTCTCGGTGTCGGCGGCGGTGGCCTCGGACACCACGTCCACCACTTCCCCATTCGCCGGGCACGTCACGGTACGCGTGCCGCCGTCCGAGGCGGAGACCCATGCTCCGTCGATGTACAGGGTCTCGGGTGCAGTTTCAGTCATGCTGTTTCTCTCCTTCTGAGGCAGTGGTTTCTTCGCTGTCGTCTCTGTCGTCGCCCTCGTCCTCAATCCACACTTCTGGGACGACTCCGTGAGCTTCTGCGGTCGGTGTTCCTTTATCCCCCGTCAGGGTCATGTACTCGACATGGGCCTCGTATTTGTCGATGACATCGGCGATCACCTGCTCCTTCGAGTATCCCAGAATGTTGTGTCCGCGGGAGCCGGTGGCGGAGAAGATCTCAAGCGTGAAATAGGTGTCCTCTTCGACGTTCAGGTTCACGGCGAAGTTCGGCACCTGCCCCGGGACGGGATAGGCCTGGTACTTGAATTCGTCCTGCCCCGGGAAAGACACGACCAGGTCAACGAAGCTGATGTCGTAGTCGGGATGTTGACCACGCTGGCAGGTCACGTCCAGCCCCAGGTCGCGGAGCTCAGCGGCGACTTCCTCGATCGCCGGGGCTGCGGTCTCTTCGACATAGGCTTCGGTTTCCTTCTCTGACGGGAAGCTCATCCGTCGCTTGAGTCGGTTCCGCCACGCGAGCTTGGGCTGCGGGACGCCGGTGCGGTCTATCAGAGCCCCTGGCAGCGACCTCGGCCCGGCGTCCATCGAGTGTTTCTCTGCCTCGAGGACGCGCCATACGCTGAGCATCAACAGATAGATGACGATAGCGAACGGCAGTCCGATGAGGACGGTCGCTGACTGGAGGGTGTAGACACCACCGATGAGCAACATCACCATCGTCAGTGCGCCGGTGATCACCGCCCACACGATGCGCAGCCACGGCGGACCGTCCGAATCCTCGATCGAGGACTTCGACGTCATGTTCGCCATCACCAACGAACCGGAGTCTGCGGAGGTGACGTAGAACAGTAATCCGGTCAGCACCGCCACGATGACAGCGAAGGTTGCACCCGGATACTGCTGCAGTAGAAGGAAGAACCCGGACTCAGGGGTCTCCACAGCAGTATTGAGGAATTCTTCGTTGGCGTCGCCGCCCTCGCGGAAGAAGCTGAGCGCGGCATTACCGAAGATAGAGATCCAGATGGCGATGAAGGCGAAGGGGATGATCAGGACGCCCAGGATGAACTGACGCAGCGTCCTGCCGCGAGAGATGCGGGCCAGGAACAGTCCGACGAAGGGTGCCCATGCGATCCACCAGGCCCAGAAGAACAGCGTCCAGTCCGACATCCAGTCCTGGGACGGGTAGTCAGCTGCTCCATCCGAATATGCGAAGGTGTTCAACAACATGGAGGGGAACCTGGAGAAGAAGTCACCGATGTTCTGCACCAGTGCGTTCAGCAGGTCGCCGGTCTTCCCCATGATCACGACCCAGACCATCAGCAGAACGGCAAGCCACACGTTCAGTTCGGAGAGGCGGCGGATGCCCTTGTCCACTCCGGAGACGGTCGACAGGATGGTGATGAACACCGACAGGGTGATCAGTGCGATCTGCACACCCGTATTCGTCGGCAGGCCGAAGACCTCCGAGAGCCCGTAGTTGAGGAAGACCACGCCGATTCCCAGTGACGTGGCGATACCGAAGGCGGTGCCGATCGATGCGGCGATCTCGACACCATGGCCGATTCCGCCGTGGATCCGACGTCCGAAGATCGGCGCCAGGGCCGAGCGGATACTCAGTGGCATGTGGTACCGGTAGGCGAAAAGGCCGAAGGCCATGCCCATCAGGGCGTACATCGCCCACCCGGGTATGCCGTAGTGGAACATCGTCCACAGCGGGGCCATCCTGGCGGCTTCGTCGGAGACCTCCGCGCCCTCAGGTGGGGTCAGGAAGTTGGTTGCCGGGCCGGAGATGGCGAAGAACATGAGGTCCACACCGATACCTGCGGCGAACAACATGGCGCCCCAGGTGAACATCCCGAACCTCGGTTGAGCATGGTCCGGACCGATTTTGGTGGCACCGACCTTCCGGAAGGCAATCACCAGGACGAAAACGACGACCACGCCGGCGGTCAGGACGTAGAACCAGCCGAGGTTGGTCGATATCCAATCCTTGGCCGCGTTGATGACGGTGTCTGCGGAGTCGGGTGCCAGCCACGCCCACAACACGAAGGCGACGATGATGCCCGACGCTGTGCCGAATACCGGCCAGTTGACCCCCTTGCTACCCCGATACTCGGCGTCCGCGTCTTGGTCGCCCTCCCCCACGGATGCGTCTCCTGTGTGTGTGAGAGCCACAGGCACTCCTTTCCTCAGTCCAACGTCAGTGAACAAGTACTTTGTCCACAGTAGAGGAAAGGCGGGAGTGCTGCCGCGTGGTCAGCGTGTCTCGAGTGCCCTGAGGACCGACTGGACGACGTCCTCGACGGCGATCTCCTGCTGTTCACGGGTGGCGAGGTCGCGCAGCACCACGGTGCCGGACCCCAGCTCGTTCTCACCCAGCACCAGGGCGAACAGGGCTCCGGCGCGGTCGGCGCCCTTCATCGCACCCTTGAGTCCGCGGTCACCGTAGGACATGTCGGCGCTGACGCCGGCACGACGCAGACGGTCGACGACGACGGCCATGCGCTTCTTGGCCTCGACGCCCATCGGGACGCCGTAGACGTCGACCCGTCGTCCGGTCACCGGGGACACGCCCTCGGCCTCCAGGGCCAGCACCGTGCGGTCGACACCCAGGCCGAAGCCGATGCCGGAGAGGTCCTGGCCGCCGAGCTGGGCCATGAGGCCGTCGTAGCGTCCGCCGCCACCGATGCCGGACTGTGCGCCCAGGCCGTCGTGGACGAACTCGAAGCAGGTCTTGGTGTAGTAGTCCAGACCGCGGACCAGCCGCGGGTTCAGTGTGTACTCCACACCCATGTCGTCCAGCAGGCCGGTGACGGTCTCGAAGTGCTCGCGGGCGGAGGCCGACAGGTGGTCCGGCATCAGCGGGGCGTCCACCAGCATCTCCTGGACCTCGGGACGCTTGTCGTCGAGCACGCGCAGCGGGTTGATCTGCGCACGCTTGCGGGTCTCCTCGTCCAGCGGCAGCGCCAGCAGGAAGTCCTGCAGTTTCTGCCGGTACTCCGGACGGCAGGTGTCGTCACCGAGGCTGGTGAGCTCCAGGCGGAAGCCGGAGAGCCCCAGGGCGCGGAAGCACCGGTCGCCCAGGGCGACGACCTCGGCGTCCAACGCCGGATCGTCCACACCGATGGCCTCGACCCCGACCTGCTGCAGCTGGCGGTAGCGTCCCGCCTGCGGGCGCTCGTAGCGGAAGAAGGGACCCGAATAGGTCAGCTTCACCGGCAGCTGGCCGCGGTCGAGGTTGTGCTCGATGACCGAGCGCATCACGCCAGCGGTGCCCTCCGGACGAAGCGTCACGGACCGTCCGCCACGGTCGGCGAAGGTGTACATCTCCTTGGAGACGACGTCGGTGGACTCCCCCACGCCGCGGGCGAACAGGGCGGTCTCCTCGAAGACCGGCAGCTCGATGTGCCCGTAGCCCGAGTTGTGGATCACCTGCTCGAAGGTGCTGCGCACGGCATGGAACGTCGAGGATGCCGGGGGAACGTAGTCCGGCACCCCCTTCGGGCCGGAGAACGACTGGACAGGGGCATCGTTGCTGGAGTCACTCACGGCATCAGACTATACCCTGCAGGAACCCGTTCCCGGCCTTCTCCCTCCCCACTGTGGTGGAGGGGCCGTGACCTGGGATGACGACGTCGGTGTCGACGAAGGGCCCGTCCTCGGAGACGATGCGGCGCAGGCTCTCCAGCATCGCCGCCGGGTCCGACAACGGCAGATCGGTGCGTCCCACCCCACCGTTGAACAGGACGTCGCCGCCGATCACCAGCCCGGCACCGTTGACCTCCTCGGCGCGGAACATCACCGACCCCGGCGAGTGTCCGGGCATGAGATGCGCGGTGAACTCCACGCCTGCCATGGTCACCGACTCCCCGTCCGCGATGGGGGTCGGCACGGCAGGGGTCTCCATCGAGGCGGTGTCGTGCATCTCGCCCAGCGGGCCCATCGCGGCCAGTGCCTCGGCGGTCAACCAGGGCTGGTCCGCTGGGTGCATGTACGCCGGCACACTGTAGGTGGACTGCACCTCCGGCAGGTCGCGGATGTGGTCGATGTGTCCGTGCGTGAGGACGACCTGCGTGACGGTCACCCCGTCGCGCTCCACCACTGCGGTGACGAACTCCGCAGCCCCCATGCCCGGGTCGATGACGGTCGCCTCGGAACCGTCGTGGACGATGACGCAGTTGGTGTCCAGCGGTCCGGCCGGCTGGATTTCCACGGTGATAGTCGACATGGTGACAATCCTACTGGTGTCGGTGCACAGCCAACCCCCAGGACCAATCGCAGCGTCAATGGTGGAGTCGGCAGGGCCGGGATGGAAGAATGGGACGCTGGAAGTTCGACCGTCACACCTCAAGGAAGGGCCACGGAGTTTTGTCCGACAACGCCTCCCGCCGCGACGCGGCACTGAAGAACCTCGAGAAGGAACTGAAGTCACGTTCCCGTCGCGAGAAGATGCGCCCGCTGGGCGTCACCATGGCGACCCTGGTCGTCCTCATCGTCCTGGTCGGAGGCATCTACCTCCTCGCCACCAGCGGGGGCAACGACGAGGAGAACCTCGCCGAGGATACTGCGGCCCCGACCGAGACGGAGACGGAGACCAGCGGTCCGTACACCGGGACCGGCGACGCCGCCAAGGAGGTCTCGCTGCCCGACGGTGAGAACATCCCCGAGGACGGCACCACCGATGTCACGCTGAACACGAACAAGGGCGAGATCGGGCTGACCCTCGACCACGCGCAGGCGCCGATCGCGGCGAACTCCTTCGAGCACCTGGTGAACGAGGCGTTCTACGACGACACCACGTGCCACCGAGTCGTGAACAACGACGGGATGAAGATACTGCAGTGCGGTGACCCGTCCGGCGACGGTTCCGGTGGTCCCGGCTACAACTTCCCCGATGAGTACCCGGTCAACGACGAGGAGGCCGGGGAGGGCCTGTACAAGCGCGGCGTCCTGGCGATGGCCAACTCCGGTGAGAACACAAATGGTTCGCAGTTCTTCCTCGTCGACGACGAGTCGCAGCTGCCCAACGACTACACCATCTTCGGCACCATCTCCGAGGACGGCCTGGAGACCTTGGACTCCATCATCGAGGAGAACGCCGACGCCAACCAGGAGTCCGGCGGCGACGGCGCCCCGACTGAAGAAGTGAAGATCGAGACCGCCTCGGTCGACGAGTAGTCAGCTCCACCGACGCCGGCCCACCGGCTGGCCCGGGTAACCGGCAAATAACCACGCCTGGGGGTACGTTCTCCGATCGGAAGCGTACCTCCAGGCGTGGTTACTTCTCTGTGTAGGTCGGCGTGGAAGCGAGGGCGGGCGCCGCTACCCGCCGGTGGTGACGCGGTAGACGTCGTAGACGCCCTCCACATTGCGCAGCTGGTTCATCAGGTAGCCCAACTGCTTGGTGTCGGAGACCTCGAAGGTGAAGCGACACATCGCCACCCGGTCCTCGGCGACATGGGTGCTCGTCGCGATGATCGGCACCTTCTGCTCGCTGACCACACGGGTGACCTCGGAGAGCAGGCCGGTACGGTCCAGCCCCTCGATCTGCAGGGTCACCACGAACACGGCGTCGCGCACGTCGGACGCCCAGGAGACCTCGATGATGCGCTCCGGTTCCGCATTGAGCTTCTCGGCGTTGGTGCAGTCGGTCCGGTGCACCGAGACTCCCCCGCCCTTGGTGATGAAGCCGAAGATCTCGTCGCCGGGGACCGGGGTGCAGCACTTCGCCAACTTCGCGGAGAAGTCGGAGTTGCCCTGGACCAGGATGCCGGAGCCGTCGCTGCGGCCTGACGCGACCTGCTGTTGCTGGGTGGGCTTGCGCACCGGGACGGTGGCGACCGGGGTGTCGTCCTCGTCCTGGTCGCCCTGGTAGATGTCCTGCAGCATGTGCACGACATGCTCGGCGGACACCCCGCCCTTGCCGATGGCGTCGTAGAGGTCGTCGACGGAGTCGCGCGAGAGCTCGGTGGCGACGGTTCGCAGGGCTGCCGCCGTCACCAGACGCTGGAGCGGGATGCCTGTGCGCTGGGCCTCGGCGGCCAGCGAGTCGCGGCCCTTGTCCAGGGTCTCCTCGCGACGCTCCTTGTTGAACCACGCGCGGATCCGGTTACGGGCCCGCGGGGAGACCACGAACTTCTCCCAGTCCTTCGACGGGCCGGCGTTGGCGTCCTTGGAGGTGAAGACCTCGACCTTGTCACCGGTCTTCAGCGTGGACTCCAGGGCGACGAGCTTGCCGTTCACCTTCGCACCGATGCAGCGGTGACCCACCTCGGTGTGCACCGCATAGGCGAAGTCCACCGGGGTAGCCCCGGTCGGCAGGGTCATCGCGTCGCCCTTCGGGGTGAACACGAAGATCTGGTTGGTCGACAGGTCGTAGCGCAGCGAGTCGAGGAACTCGTTCGGGTCCGCGGCCTCCTTCTGCCAGTCGAGCAGCTGGCGCATCCACGCCATCTGGTCGACCTCGGCGTTGTCGCCCTTGTGCGAGCCCTTGGTCTCCTTGTAGCGCCAGTGAGCGGCGATGCCGTACTCCGCCTGGTAGTGCATCTCGTGCGTACGGATCTGCACCTCCAGCACCTTGGCGTCCGGCCCGATCACCGTGGTGTGCAGCGAGCGGTAGACGTCGAAACGTGGCTGGGAGATGTAGTCCTTGAAGCGTCCCGGCATCGGCTGGAACTGGGAGTGCACCGCACCGACGGCGGCGTAGCAGTCGCGCTCGCTGTCGACCAGGATGCGGATGCCGACGAGGTCGAAGATCTCGTCGAAGTCGCGGCCGCGCACGATCATCTTCTGGTAGATCGACCAGTAGTGCTTGGGACGTCCCACCACCTCGGCGGTGATGTGCGACCCCTTCAGCGTCGACTGGATCTCGTTGATCACCTTCGCCAGGTACTGGTCGCGCTTGGGGGCACGGTCCGCAACGAGACGCACGATCTCGTCGTACTTCTTCGGGTACAGGATCGCGAAGGAGAGGTCCTCCAGCTCCCACTTGATCGTGGCCATACCGAGGCGGTGCGCCAGCGGGGCGATGACCTCCAGGGTCTGGCGGGCCTTCTTCGCCTGCTTCTCCGGCGGCAGGAAGCGCATGGTGCGCATGTTGTGCAGCCGGTCGGCGACCTTGATGACCAGGACGCGCGGGTCGTGCGCCATCGCGACGATCATCTTGCGGATCGTCTCGGCCTCGGCGGCCGAGCCGAGGGCCACCTTGTCCAGCTTGGTGACGCCGTCGACGAGCAGTGCGACCTCGGGCCCGAAGTCCCGGGTGAGGTCCTCGAGCGAGTAGTCGGTGTCCTCGACCGTGTCGTGCAGCAGGGCGGCGACGAGCGTGGTGGTGTCCATGCCGATCTCCGCGGCGATGGTGGCCACCGCCAGCGGGTGGGTGATGTACGGCTCCCCCGACTTCCGCATGACGCCGGCATGGAGTCGTTCCGCTGTGGTGTACGCCCGGTTCAGGATGTCGATGTCGGCCTTGGGATGGTAGCGGCGGTGCACCGCGACCAGGGGGCCGAGGACCGGGGTGACCCGGCTCTTACCGGTGAGACTGCGCGCGATACGCGCGGCCATCCACAGCGAGTTCTTCTCGTTCGTCATGCCTCACCGTCTCCTCTAGTGTGTGAACGACAAGCCTACTGCCCACGCGAAACTACGTACAGCGGTAGGTCCCCCAAACGATCTCCGCCAGCCAGCTCGGCGACCTCGAGGGCCACCGCCACGCCCACGACCTCGGCGCCGGCATCGCGCAGCAGGGCGCAGGCGGCGGTGAGGGTACCGCCGGTGGCGAGGACGTCGTCGACGAGCAGGACGCGGGTTCCGGCGAGGTCGAGTCCCTCACCGGGGATCTCCACCGCGGCGGTGCCGTACTCCAGGCCGTACTCCTCGTGCAGCACCGGCGGCGGCAGCTTGCCGGCCTTACGGATCGCCAGGATTCCCACCTCGAGTTCGCGGGCCACGGCGGCACCGAGCAGGAAACCACGGGCGTCGAGACCGGCGACAACGTCGATACCGCCTGTGCCGTCGGTGATGCTGCGCGCACCACCGGCCAGGTCCTCGATGATCAACCGGAAACCGTCCGCGTCGGCCAGCACCGGGGTGAGGTCCTGGAAGACGATGCCTTCCGCAGGGAAATCGCTGACGTAGCGGGTCAGCCCGTCCAGCGCTTCGATCGCGGTGTTGAATCGCGGCTGCGGTGCCGTCGTCACTGCTCGTCCTCTCGCTCTGCGCGTGCTTCAGGCGTGGTGGTCGGGGTCTCCGACCGGTCCTGGGGGAAGTCCTCGGAGGACCAGCGGTCCATGTTCCAGCTCATGCCGGTCTCCCCCGGGTTGTCGATGACGTTCTCCAGGCTGCGGTCCACGGCGACCGACCGCGGCTCGGCGGTCAGCGGGATCGTCGCGGCCTCGTCCGCGAGCCGGTTCTCGGCGTCGCGCAGCTGACGGGTGCTGGCGTTGCCGGTGGACACCGGCACCGAGACCTGCGGGTTGCGTCCGAAGGCTGCACGGGTATCCAGCAGTACGTCGTAGTCCTCGCCGAGGTTGCCGTAGTTGTCGGCGTCCAGGGCGACAGGTTCGACGGTGACGTCGGCCTCCTGGCAGGACGCCGCGACGGCGTCGACCATCCCGGCGTACCGGGATACGTCGCCGTAGAAGCCGACCCGGACGGTGGTGCCGGACAGGCGTTCCGCAGCGGCCTGCGGATCGCGGTCGTTGTTGCGCCGGGCCACACTGGCGAGGTTCTCAGCCTCCGGGGAACCGGGGGCCAGGATCCGGAACGGGGACTCGTCGACCGGGATGCCCGAGTTCTCCTCCACCGCGGAGGCGACGCGTGCGCGGTCGATGCACCGGGCGAAAGCCTGCCTGGTCTCCTTCTCCGCGAAGACTCCCTCGTCCGACAGGGTCAGCCCGTCCACACGGGTACCGGAGCCGCGCGACACGGCGAAGCGCCCTGCCCCGGAGTCGGCGTCGGACAGGTCCGGGGCCTCGGAACTGTCCTCACCGCGGACGTCATCGCCCTGGGAGGAATCCTGGTCCGAGTCGCTGTCCGAGTCATCCGAGGCCTCGCCGTCGGCTGTCTCGGTCGCCTCGGTCGCCGCTGCCGAGCCGGAGGCATCGGTGCCCGGCTCGAAGCCGGCGTCGGCGAAGTCGGTGTCGGGGGCGACGTCGGCGACGTAGAGCTGGTCGGCCTCTGCGAGCTCGCGGTAGTCCGGCGCCTCGATTCCGGCACCGGCACCGGACCACAGGACGATCTCGTCGATCCCGGGCTGGACGCCGCGCCATTCCGGGTTGATCCCCAGGGACAGGGAGCCGTCCTGACCGCGGGAGGCGACCCGGTACGGACCGTAGGTGGGGACGTTCGCCGGGTCGTTCTCGGCGACGGCGAAAGTACTTCTCCAGGCTTCACCGAGGGAACTGAGCTGCTCGGCGTTGCCCGCGTTGATCGCCTCGCTGGCGTCCTCCACACCCGCACGTTCGGCGATGGTGTGCGCGGGCAGGACCTCGCCGACGCTGAAGAGCTCGCGGTAACGCGAACCCATCCCCTGCTCCATGGTCACCTGGAAACTCTTGGAACCGCCCTCACACGAGAGGTCGTCGATCCGACTCATCAGGCCGATGTCGGAGCCGAAGAGGTCCTCCCGCTCGGCGGCGACCCAGGACAGCAGGAAGTCGTCGCAGACCACCGGGGCGCCGTCGGAGTAGGTGGCGTCCTCGTTGATGCGGTAGTCGATGACGTCACCGTTGTCCCGGGTGGGGGTGGCGGTGACCAGGTCGGTGTTCGGCAGCAACCGGCCGTCCGGCCCGGTGAGGAAGGCACCTGGGTACAGGCGGGCGGAGACCTTCGCGGCGTCGGTCGCCGCGCCCAACGCACTGGCGGCATTGAGGGTGACGATCGGACGCGACAGCGCGTAGCCGAACTTCGGCTCGTTGCCGTCGGACGAAGAACCGTCGTCGGAACCGCAGGCTACGAGGGTGAGGACGAGAGAGCTGACGACGGTGAGCGTCAGCGTCCTGGAACGGACAGACATGTGACGACGTACTTCCCTTACATTCCGGGGCGCCAGGTGCGGCCGTTGTCCGGGGTCTGCTCGATACCGGTCTCGCGGGGCGGCAACGACACCGAACGGCGCGGCTTGGCGTCGGCACCGTTGTTACCGTCGTTGCCGGCGTTGCCGTCCTTGCCGGCCTCTGCGTCCTGATCGAGGTCCTCGGAGGTGGTCTCGGTGTCGACGTCGGTGACGGCGTCGGCTGCGTCACCGGTGGCGCCGGAGGCACCGGCGGTGCCACGGGCGGCGGCGAGCTCGCGGGCACGGGCGACACGGCGGTTGTGCTCGACGACCTTCTTCTGCCGCGCCTTCAGGGTCACCAGAAGCGGGGCCGAGAAGAAGATCGAGCTGACGGTACCGGCGATCACACCGATGAACTGGACCAGTGCCAGGTCCTTGAGGACACCGACACCCATCAGCCACACGGCGACGACCAGCAGAGCGGCGATCGGGACCACGGAGAACAGCGAGGTGTTCAGCGAACGCATCACCGTCTGGTTGGTCGCCAGGTTCACCTGTTCCCCGTAGGTCGCTCTCGTCGAACTGAAGACGTCCTGCGTATTCTCGTGGACCTTGTCGAAGACGATCACCGTGTCGTACAGCGAGTACGCCAGGACCGTCAGCAGACCGATGATCGTGGCCGGTGAGACCTCGAAGCCCACCAGTGCGTAGATGCCGGCGACCATGATGCCGTCGAGCACGAGGCTGACGATGGCGGAGATCGCCATGTCACGCTCCATGCGCACGGTGATGTAGATGAAGACGACCACCAGGAAGACGGCCATGCCGATCGCCATGCGTTCGCTGACCGACTGGCCCCAGGACTCGGAGACCGTGGAGTCGCTGATCGCGTCCGGGCTGGGTTCGCCGTTGTTGTCGGCCGGCTCGAACTCCTCGTAGAGCGCGAGGCGGGCCTCCTGGATCTGCTCGTCGCTGAGCCGCTCCGAGGCGACCTCGATGTGCTCGCTGGCGCCGCTACCGACGGTCTGGACGCTCTGCGGCGACACACCGATGGCGTCCTCGACGACCTCGGTGACCGAGGACTCGGTCGCGCCGCCGGACGGAGGCATGCTCAACTTCGTGCCGCCCTCGAGGTCGATGCCGAGGGTGAAGCCACGCAGGGCGATGACCAGGAAGCAGGCGATGGTGATGATCGCGTAGATCCAGTACCAGCGGCGACGCTGTGCGACGAAACCGAAGTTCGCCTCACCGTTGTAGACCTTCTCGAAGAAACCGGGTTCCTTGAGGGACTTCGGGTCGGCGTTGGTGGCGACGTCCCGGGAGGGTGTCGTGGTGCTCATGGGTCACTTCTCCTTTCCGGAGTCGGCGTCGTCGGGGTCGATGCCGCTGTCTGTGCCACTGTCTGTGCGGCTGTCTGTGCCGCTGTCGGCGCCTGGACCGGTCCCGGAGTCGTCGGGATCGTCGGAATCCGTGGGAACCTCAGTCTCCACCGACTCGACCGTCCCCGCATCTTCTGCTGACTCGGCGAGCTCGGCAGTTCCGGACTCGGCAGTCCCAGACTCTGCAGCCTCGGCGGCAGCTGCCACACGCTTGCGCTCGGCGACGCGGAAGGCCATACGAAGACCGTTCCACTTGGTGGACTGGAACATCTTCGAGCGTGCCATCAGGGTCACCAGCGGGGCGGTGACCAGGAAGGCCACCAGCACGTCCACCAGGGTCGACAGGCCCAAGGTGAAGGCGAAGCCCTTCACGTCGCCGACGGCGACGAAGTAGAGCACCAGGGACGCCACGATGGACACCACGTTACCGGTGATGATTGTGGTCCGGGCCCGCTTCCAGGCCCTCGGCACCGCGGAACGGAAACTCGAGCCTTGGTGGATCAGGTCCTTGATGCGCTCGAAGTAGACGACGAAGGAGTCCGCGGTGGTACCGACACCGATGATCAGACCGGCGATACCGGCAAGGTCGAGGCTGTAGTCGATCCACCTGCCGAGCAGGACCAGGGCACCGTAGATGATCGCTGCGGAGGTGATCAGCGAGAACACGGCGACCAGGCCGAAGCCGCGGTAGTAGATCAGCGACCAGATCGCCAGCAGCACCAGACCGACCAGACCGGCGATCAGGCCGGCCTCCAGTGAGGCACTACCCATGGTCGGCGACACGGTCTCCGCGGTACCGCCGGCTTCGCCGTCTTCACCGGTGAAGCTCAGCGGCAGCGCACCGTAGCGCAGGTTGTTCGCGAGGTCGGACGCTTCCTGCTCGCTGAAGTCGCCGGTGATCTCCGAGTCACGCCCGGGCGGGGTGGGCGACTGCATGGTCGGTGCAGAGAGCACCTCGCTGTCTAGGGTGATGGCGACCTGCTGCTGGGCGTACTCCTCGCCGACGCGCTGCCAGGTCTCACCGCCGGGGGTCTCCTCGCCGGTCTTGAAGCGGAAGGTGATCTTGATCTGACCTGACTGGGTGTCCATTCCACCGAAGATCTGCGAGTCGGTGTCGATCATGTCACCCGTCAGGCGCTTGCCGTTGACCTCGTCGGTCTCCCCGTCGAGCAGCGGTGCCGCATCCAGCGGGAGCGGACCCTCGGCACTGCAGGCGACCAGCGGCTTGGCCGGGTCGTCCGCACCACTCAGCGGGTCGGGCTCGTCACCACAGGTCATCAGCATCGCCGCAGCGTTCTGCAGGTTCGGGTCGTCGGACTGACGATCCTCGCGCAGGACGTCGATGATCTGGTTCCGTTGCTCGGTCTCCTCGATCGAGTTGGCCGGGTTCTCAGGTTCGGTGGCGGAGACCTTCAGATCGTCCTCGAGGGGCGTGCCGAGCTGCTCGAAGACCGGCTTCGCCTCCTCGAGCTTCTGGTTCGCCTCGTCGACGGTCATGATGCCGTTCTCGACCCAGCGGTCGGCCATGTCGTTCAAGACGTCGGCGAACTTGTCGTCCGGCATCTGCCCGTCGGAGACGACGGGCCGGAACAGCAGCTGCGAGGTCTGCCCCAGTGTCCGTGCCTGTGCGGAGTCCTCACCCGGAACCGTGATGACCAGGGTGTCGCCGTCGGCGCGCACCTGCGCGCCGGAGACACCCATGCCGTTGACTCGGTTCTCCAGGATCTTCCTCGCCTGGGAAAGCTGGTCGTCGGTCGGGTTGTCACCCTGCGGCACCAGGGTGACCCGGGTACCTCCCTGCAGGTCGATGCCGAGACGCGGGACCGGTTCTTTGTTACCGGTGAGGAAGACCAGACCGTAGGTGACCACGGTGACGACGAGGAAGATGAAGAGTGCCCTGACGGGCCACTTCCTCGTCCGCGCGGCCGTTGAGCCCTTTGAACTCACGCGATGTGCTCCTGAAGGATCGGGGATTTGGGCATAACCATGACTGCACTATTATGCGCGCCGACGACAGAGTGTAGACCCTGAATCTGTGAACCCGGGCACGCGACTCTCTTGTCGCGGGTCCCGGGTGTGACTTTCGGTGGCTAGGAACGGCCGCTGTTGTCGCCGTTGCTCTCGTTGCCGTCGCCGTCGGTGTCATTGCTGTCGCGGCGGGTGTCGAAGTCCTCGATGCCCTCGGGGCTGTCGGGAACCTGGGGGTTGTCGTCCTCGTCGGCGGGACGGGAGTAGTCGGAGTAGCTGGAGTAACCGGAGTTGTCCCCGGCGTTCTCGACGTTCCCGGCGTCTCCGGCGGCACTGGCGGCCTCAGTGGCATCATCGGAGTCGACGCGCTTGAGCACGGCATTGCGGTCCCAGGTGGTGATGACGCCCGGGGTCAGCTCCAGGCTGACGGTGGTCGGTCCGACCTCGTCGATACGGCCATGCAGTCCGGAGGTCATCTGAACGATCATGCCGGGTTCCAGCTGTGACTGGAAGCTCTTGATCTCGTTGATCTGCTTACTCTGCTTCCGCATCGAGAGGATCGGAAGACCGAGGAAGACAACGGCGAGCAGCACAAGAAGAATAATTTCCATGGAGCCCAGTCTGCCATATGGTGACCGGGCTACACCTCGGCCGGTGGCTCTAATCCGAGGTGCCGCCAGGCCGCCGCCGAGGCGACGCGTCCCCGGGGCGTGCGCAAGACCATCCCGGCACGGACCAGGTAGGGTTCGCAGACATCCTCGACGGTGCCGGGCTCCTCCCCCACGGCCACCGCCAGGGTGTTGACGCCCACCGGTCCACCGTTGTGTCCGGTGATCAGGGCGTCGAGCACCGCGCGGTCGAGCCGGTCGAGTCCGAGCTCGTCGACGTCGAAGATCAGCAGTGCGGCCCGGGCGACCTCCAGGGTGATCCTTCCGTCGGCCTCCACCTCGGCGTAGTCCCGGACGCGACGCAGCAAGCGGTTGGCGATACGCGGGGTGCCGCGCGACCGCGAGGCGATCTCGACGGCGGCGTCCTGGGTGACCTCCACGTCGAGGATCCCTGCGGCACGCGTGACCACGTGGGTCAGGTCCTCGGCGCTGTAGAACTCCATCTGGGCGGTGAATCCGAAACGGTCGCGCAGAGGTCCGGTGAGCATGCCCGACCGGGTCGTGGCACCGACCAGGGTGAACTGCGGCAGGTCGATGGGGATCGAGGTGGCGCCGGGCCCCTTGCCCACGATCACGTCGATACGGAAATCCTCCATCGCCATGTAGAGCATTTCCTCGGCGGGACGGGCCATGCGGTGGATCTCGTCGATGAAGAGGACGTCGCCCTCGATGAGGTTGGACAGCATCGCTGCGAGGTCGCCGGCCCGCTCCAACGCAGGGCCGGAGGTCATCCGTACCGAGGACCCGAGTTCCTGGCCGATGATCATCGCCATCGTGGTCTTACCCAGACCGGGCGGACCGGCGAGCAGGACGTGGTCGGGCGCTACGCCGCGGGCCTTCGCCCCGCCCAGCACCAGTTCCAGCTGGCTGCGGACCTTCGGCTGACCGATGAACTCGCGCAGGGACTTCGGACGCAACGACAGTTCGGCGTCGCCCTCCCCCGGGATCTCCCGGGCGCTGAGTTCCGGCGTGCCGGAAGGGCCACGCCCAGGCGTCGCCGCTCCGCCCTGGCCGCCGCCCACGTCGAACTCGGTCCGTTCCAGATCACCCATGGTCGCTCACCCTACCTTCGCAGCCGACACCGTCACCGTCACAGCCATCACTGGCCACCGAGACGTGCCAGGCAGGCACGCAACAACACCGAAGCGTCCGGCTCGCCCTCTGTCTCCGAGGCTGCGGCGGCGACGGCAGATGCGGCCACCTTCTCGGTGAAACCCAGACCGACGAGCGCCTCGACCACCTGGGCGGCCGTCGCCTCGGACACCGCGGAACCCTCGACACCGGCAGCGCCGTCAGCAGACAGGACCGCGTCCTGACCGCTTCCGGCGCCCGCGGGCGGCAGGAAGCCGTCGAGCTTGCCCTTGAGCTCAAGGGCCATGCGCTCGGCCAGTCGCTTACCGACACCCGGGGCACGCTGCAGCGTCTTGGCGTCCCCGTCGGCGACGGCGCGGGCGAACTCGTGCGGCTCCAGGACGGACATGACACCGAGAGCAAGGCGGGCACCCACACCGGAGACCTTCTGGATCACGCCGAACATCTCGCGGGACGCAGCGTCCGGGAAGGCGTAGAGGGTCTGTGAGTCCTCGCGGACCACCAGCGTGGTCAGGACGAAGACCTCCTCGCCGCGCGGGAGCTCGCCGAGGGTGCGTGCGGTCGCCTGGCACAGGTAACCGACCCCGCCACATTCGATGACGGCGTAGTCCAGTCCCTTGTCGATGAGTGTCCCTCGTAGGGAAGCGATCACGGTTGTCCTCTATTCTGTTCGACGAGTGTGGTGAACGGTGCACGCCAACAATGACACACGGCCAGGGCCAGGGCGTCGGCGGCGTCGGCGGGTTTCGGTGGCTCCGACAGGCCCAGGATGCGGGTGATCATGGTGGTCATCTGCCGTTTGTCCGCCCGCCCGTTACCGGAGACCGCCTTCTTCACCTCACTGGGCGTGTACTGGTGGACCGGGAGTGAACGGCGGGCGGCGCTGAGCATCAACACGCCGACGGCGTGAGCGGTGTTCATCACTGTGGACACGTTCCCGCGTTCGAAGACCCGTTCAATGGCGACCACGTCCGGCTTGTAGTCGTCCATCCACTCCTCGACCGCGTCGGAGATGCGACGCAGTCGTTGCGGGAGCTCGATGTCCGAGGGCGTCCGGATGACACCGACGGCGACCGGCGTGATTGCACGTCCGGCACCGGTCCGCACCATTGACAGACCGCAACGGGTCAGCCCGGGGTCGATCCCCATGACGAGCTGACCCTCCGCCGGTCGACGTGCCGCTTGCTGATTCACATCACCGAAGATAGCACAGGTGTGCGAAAGACGGGACGAAGGCCATGATGGAATTCCAGGCAGGTCAGGTATGATCTGACCCCGATGACTCCTCTAAATACATACCGAACCATTGCCGTCATCGAGGCCATCACCTGGGCACTCCTGATTCTCGGCATGATCCTCAAGTACCCCCTGGACTCCACCGAGGCCCTGGTGTCGATCGCCGGTCCCATCCACGGCTTCGCCTTCCTGGTGTTCGTCGTGGTGACGGCACTGGTGTGGATGAACAACCGCTGGTCCGTCGGCCGGGGCATCCTCGGCCTGGTCTCTGCGGTGATCCCCTTCGCCACCGTCCCCTTCGAGCAGGTTGTCGCGAAGAAGGGTGGCCTCGACGGTCCGTGGCGCACCGAGGCCGGAAGTGACGCCAGCGCCTCCGACCGCATCCTGGCAGTGCTGTTCGGACGCCCGAAGGTGACCGTCACCGTCCTCGCTGTCGCGGTTGTCGTGGTCTTCATCGTGCTGATGACCATCGGCGGTCCCTTCGCCGACTGACCTCCGGGTGGACGTTCCCAGAGGACGTTCCTAGAGGTCCAGCTCAGCCAGGACCTCGTCGGCGACGTCCATGTTGGTGAAGACGTCCTGCACGTCGTCGGACTCCTCCAGCGCGTCGATGAGGCGGAAGATCTTCTTCGCCCCGTCAGCGTCCAGCGGGACCTCGACGTCAGCGCGGTAGTCCGGGTCGGCGGAGTCGTACTCGATGCCGGCCTCGGTCAGTGCCTCACGCACGGCGGTGAGGTCGGAGAGCTCGGCGACGATCTCGAACTTCTCGCCGAGGTCGTTGACCTCTTCGGCGCCAGCGTCGAGCACGGCCAGGAGCAGGTCGTCCTCGGTGTTCTCGCCCTTGTCGAGCAGGACGACGCCCTTGCGGTTGAACAGGTAGGACACCGAGCCGGCGTCCGCCATATTGCCGCCGTTCTTGTTCATCGCGGTGCGCACGTCGGTGGTGGCGCGGTTGCGGTTGTCGGTCAGGCACTCGATGAGCATGGCCACACCGTTGGGGCCGTAGCCCTCGTAGACGATGTTCTCCCAGTCCGCTCCACCGGCCTCTTCACCGGAGCCACGCTTGCGGGCGCGCTCGATGTTGTCGTTGGGCACCGAAGACTTCTTGGCCTTCTTGATCATGTCGTCCAGCGTGGGGTTCGCGGACGGATCGCCACCGCCGGTACGTGCGGCGACCTCGATGTTCTTGATCAGCTTCGCGAACTCCTTGCCACGCTTGGCGTCGTTCGCGGCCTTCTTGTGCTTGGTGGTCGCCCATTTCGAGTGGCCGGACATCGTCTACCTGATCTCCCTATGGTTTGTGTTCAGGACTTCTCCATCGTAGTGCACGCGCCCCTTCCGGCGGCGCGTCGCGGTCGGTCAAATGTCGAGAATCTCCACGGGAGGGGTCTCCAAAGCCTGCTGGGTGGCGGTGATGAAGGCGACGGGAAGACCCTCCTCGTCATCCCGGAAGGCGGCTTCGCGCAGGTCGGAGACCGAGGCGAAGACCTCCAGGTCACTGTCACCGGGCAGTCGGCTCGTTCCGCCGGCTGCGGCGCGATGTGCGCCGCCTCCTGCGTCGTTGGCGGCTTTGTCGGTATTGCCGACGTTGTCAGCGTTGTCGGTAGTGTCGGACGCTCCACTGTCCTCGCGGTTGTCACCGTCGTCGTCCGTCTGCCTGAGCGGCACCGGCGTGCCGAATCCCCGGGGGCTGGAGTTATCCGAGCGATCAGCGCGGTCCCACTGACCAGGTCGCTGCGTCCCGAACCCGAAGGTACTGGCCAGCCCGTCGACCACGGAGAACAACCCGCCCAGGTCGTCCACGGCAGACCACGGTGCACCCTGCTCCCCCATCCGTCGACGCACCGCGTCGATCACCCGACGCGGGTCACGTCCGAGGTGGTCGCTCACGGAGTCGGCACCGCGCTGCATCATCCCGATGAAGTCGGCGGACTCGGAGGTGACCACGGCAATGTTTCCCTTGGGCGTGGCGTAACTGGTCCAGCGCACCGAACGGCCACGGTGGAACTGCTCCACACGGGCGAGGCGCCGGCCGCGGAAGATCTTGACCGAGTCCACCCCTCCGGACCTCGTGGTGATCTCGACCTGCTCGAAGCCACGGTCGGTCAAGTCATGGGCCGCGACGTAGTCACGCAGCGCCTGGGAGACCGCCGGGGAGAATCCGCCGGCGATCTCGGTGGCGCGCTCGACGAACTCGCGGTCGTCGTCACTGATGTAGATCGTCTTGTTTCCCATGCCTCCACATATACGCATACGTCTGCGTATACGCAAGGGGTCACGCGGAAAGGGAGAGGTCAGACGACCTGCGGCACGGCCGCGCCCGCTTTCTGCACGACCATCGACAGGAAGAACCGGTGCAACCGGTCGTCCCCGGTGAGCTCCGGGTGGAAGGACACGGCCAGCACCGAGCCCTGGCGTACCGCCACCACCGCTCCGTCCGCGGCACCGCCGTCGCTGACCCGGGCCAACACCTCCACGCCGTCGCCGACGCGCTCGACCCAGGGGGCACGGATGAACACCGCGTGCATCGGGGTGTGCTCCCCCTCGTCGGCACCGGTGTCGGCATCTGCCGTGTAGGTGACCCCGGCGACCTCCAGACCCGTTTCGAAGGAGTCGATCTGGCGACCGAAGGCGTTGCGCCGCACCGTGACGTCGATGGCGTTCAGGCTGTGCGCGTCTGCGCGGGTGTCGAGGATCTCGCTGGACAGCATGATCATGCCCGCACAGGTGCCGAAGGCCGGCAGACCAGTGGCCAGAGCCTCACGCAGTGGATTCAGCATGCCGCCGATCTCCAGCAGCTTGGACATCGTCGTCGACTCGCCGCCGGGGACGACAAGTCCCTCGAGGCCCTCCAGGTGCTCGGTCCGTCGCACCAGCCGGGTGCGGGCGCCCAGGGACTCCAGCATCCTCGCGTGCTCGACGACTCCGCCCTGCAGGGCGAGTACGCCGATCAGGGGCTGGTGGTCGTTCACTCCGACTTCTCCTCCGGATCGCTCTGCTGCATGTCGGTCTTGATCGGTACGGACTGCTTGCCTTCGGCCAAGGTACGGGTCAGGCCCTCCTGTGTCACTGAAGCGACGAGGTCGCCGGCCTGGTTGAAGATCCGTCCCGTGGTCAATGCGCGACCGCCGTGGGCGGAGGGCGACTTCTGGTCGTAGAGCAGCCACTCATCGGCGCGGAAGGGACGCATGAACCACATCGCGTGGTCCAGGGAGGCCTCCTGCACCGGCTCACCACGGTGCGGCACCAGGGCCGAACCGAGCAGGGTCATGTCCGACATGTACGCCAGCGTGCAGATGTGGAAGGTCTCGTCGTCCGGCAGCGGCACCTTCGACTTGAACCACACGACCTGCTCGGAGGCGGCGCCAGGGGTGTGCTCGAAGTCCTCCGGCGGCACGATCCGGATGTCCCAGTCCTCCCAGTCCTTGGCGAAGGCGCTCGATGCGGGCCGCCCGGTCCGTAGTGCCGGGGAGCAGTCCTCCGGGGCGGACACCCGACGGATCTGGTCGGAGTGCTCCGGGCCGGAGTCGTCGCGGAGGTGGAAGCTGGCCTGCATGATGAACAGCGTGCGTCCGTCCTGCACGGCCTTCACGGAGCGCACCCGGAAAGAGCGTCCGTTGCGGACCTCGTCGACGAGGTACACCGTGGGATGGTCGGAGTTGCCCGGGCCGACGAAGTAGCCGTGCAGGGAATGCACGCGGTACTCGGGCCCCACCGTCCTCGTCGCGGCGACCAGCGCCTGGGCGGCGACCTGTCCGCCGAAGGTCCTGGACAGCGCCGACGGGATCACCTGCCCGCGGTAGATCCCCTCCTCGATCTGCTCGAGGTCGAGGACGTCAGTGATGCGGGGACGACGGGGGGACATCGGGGATCACCAGCCCCGCTCGGCCAGACGGTGCGGCTCCGGGATCTCGTCGACGTTGAGACCGACCATGGCCTCGCCGAGACCGCGGGAGACGTCGGCGACGGTCTTCGGGTCCTCGTAGTTCAGGGTCGCCTGGACGATGGCCCGGGCGCGCTTCTCCGGGTCGCCGGACTTGAAGATGCCGGAGCCGACGAAGACACCCTCGGCACCGAGCTGCATCATCATCGCGGCGTCGGCCGGGGTGGCGATACCACCGGCGGTGAACAGCACGACAGGGAGCTTGCCGTTCTCGGCGACCTCACGGACCAGCTCGTAGGGCGCCTGGAGCTCCTTGGCGGCGACGTAGAGCTCGTCGGGTGCCATGGAACGCAGGCGGTTGATCTCCGCACGGATGGTGCGCATGTGGGTCACGGCGTTGGAGACGTCGCCGGTGCCAGCCTCACCCTTGGAGCGTATCATCGCAGCGCCCTCGTTGATGCGGCGCAGTGCCTCACCGAGGTTGGTGGCACCGCAGACGAAGGGCACGGTGAAGTCGAACTTGTCGATGTGGTTGGTGTAGTCGGCCGGGGTGAGGACCTCGGACTCGTCGATGAAGTCGACACCGAGGCTCTCCAGCACCTGCGCCTCGACGAAGTGACCGATGCGGGCCTTGGCCATCACCGGGATGGAGACCGCCTCGATGATCCCCTCGATCATCTCCGGGTCGCTCATGCGGGAGACCCCGCCCTCGGCGCGGATGTCCGCCGGGACGCGCTCGAGCGCCATCACGGCGACCGCGCCGGCATCCTCGGCGATCCGTGCCTGCTCCGGCGTGACGACGTCCATGATGACGCCGCCCTTGAGGGTCTCGGTGAGCTCGCGCCCGGCAGTGCGGGGGATCTCGAGGGGGTCTGTGGGGGTCGAGTTCATGGGTCCTGTCCCGTCGCTCTCGCGGCGCGGGCCGACGGCATCCGGCTCGCCGACCCTCCCTGCACCACATTGATCTGTGCCAAAAAATAGCATGGCATGTGCCGAACACGGCCAGAGCGTCCGGCGGTCGGATCCGGGCACCGACGGCGGCGCCGCCGCGGCGGCGACCTACACTCGAGCTCGTGAGCACCGGCGAGGAGATCAGCGGCGGCACCGCGGCGGAGATCGCCGAGAGCGTGCGCACCCTCGTGGACCGCGGAGACCTCGCCCCCGGCGACCCGCTGCCCCCGGTGCGCGCCCTCGCCGCACGGCTCGGCATCCATCGCAACACCGCCGTGGCCGCCTATCGCACGCTCGCCGGCGCCGGGATCGTCGTCACCCAGGGGCGCGCCGGCACCCGCGTCGCCGCGCGCTCGCGCCTGCCCCAGGAGGGATTCGCCGCCGCACCCGCCGGGACGCACCCCGCCGGCGCCTCAGGCACCGCGGGTGCGCTGCGCGACCTCGGCTCCGGCAACCCCGATCCCGCGCTGATTCCCGATCTCTCCACCGCGCTCGCCGGCGCCGTCGGCCGCCCCGTGCTCTACGGAGAACCGGTCATCGACCCCGACTTCGAGGCCTGGGCGCGGTCCTGGATGGCACCGGACGTCCCCACCGGCGAGGCGGTGCGCCTGACGCTCACCAGCGGCGCGGTCGACGCGATCGAGCGCCTGCTCGCCCAGGCGCTCGTGCGGGACGACGCCGTCGCCCTCGAGGACCCGTGCTTCCTGGCGAGCATCCAGACCGTGCGCCATGCCGGCTACCGCGCGATCCCCGTGCCGGTGGACGTCGAGGGGATGACCGCAGACGGCCTGCGGGCCGCGCTCGAGGCCGGCGCCCGCGCCGTCGTCCTCACCCCGCGCGCCCAGAACCCCACCGGGGCCTCCCTCGGCGCGCACCGGGCCGAGGAGCTGCGGGCCGTGCTCGCCCAGCATCCGTACGTGCTGGTCATCGAGGACGACTACTTCTCCTACCTCTCCCGCGCCCCGTTCCGCTCCGTCGTGGGCCCGGAGCATCGGCGCTGGGCGCTGGTGCGCTCGGTCTCGAAGTTCCTCGGCCCGGACCTGTGCCTCGCCGTCACCGCCACCGATCCCGAGACCGCGGACCGGCTCGCGCTGCGCCTCAGCCCCGGCACCACCTGGGTCAGCCACCTCCTCCAGCGCCTCGCCCACGGGGTGCTCGCCGACGACTCCGCCCGCGAGCTCATCGCCCGGGCCGGAGCGCAGTACGCCGCACGCAGCGCCGAGGCCGCCGCCCTGCTCACCGCGCACGGGATCCCGGTGACCGCGGGGGACGGGATGAGCCTGTGGGTGCCGGTGCCGCGACCGGCCGGGGAGGTCGCCGCCGAGCTCGCCCGCCGCGGCTGGCGGGTGCGCACCGGCGACGAGTTCCGCCTCGTCCCCGGGAACCCGGCCGACGAGGCCTCGCGCCACCTGCGGGTGACGGTCCACGGCCTCACGGCCGAGGAGATGACGCGCCTCGCTGCTGCTCTGGAGGCGGCGACCAGAGCTT
>DXGC01000075.1 GCA_019114135.1 Candidatus Corynebacterium avicola | reverse complement strand
CGGTGGCCATCGTGGGTCTGCCTTTCGAGGATTCTTGGTCGTTGATTCGAAAGGTACTGCGGTGGCCGCCGTTGTCTTCACACCGGGGTCACCGCGGGGCGGGGGTTACACCACTCACCGGGACACAACCTGCACCTGGCTGCCGACAAGCTGACTATGACCCGGCAGCGGATCCAACAGGACACCTGTGGGCATCGCGGCAGGTCAGGGGATCCCTTGTACGGGGTGCGTCGGATCCTGTTGACCCGGATGGGACTGCTGACCGACAGGCAGAAGGCGAAGCTGGACGCGGTGTTCGCTGATGAGCGGCACACGGCTGTGGATGTCACGCACTGGACGTATCAGGACATCATCGCAGCCTATGAGCATCCTGACCGTCGGGTCGGGAAGAGGTGGATGTACAAAATCATGTGCCGGATCCGGAAAGATCTCCCCGCCGGGGTCCAGGAGCTGGGGCAGTTGGGTCGGACGATGTGGAAACGACGGGCCGAGATCCTCGCGTACTTCGACACCGGCGCTTCCAATGGCCCCGTCGAGGCCATCAACGGACGGTTGGAGCACCTGCGTGGCATCGCACTCGGGTTCAGGAACCTCAGCCACTACATCTTGCGGTCACTGATCCACTCCGGAGGGCTCCAGGCCAGGATCAACGCACTCTAAAACCGGAAGGGCCCCTTTGATTCGCTAATGCTCCTGTCATTCGGTGGCCCGGAGAAGGCGGACGATGTGGTCCCGTTCCTCGAGAACGTCACCCGTGGGCGCGGTATCCCGCGGGAGAGGCTCGAGGTCGTCGGCGAGCACTACTTCGCCCTCGGTGGCCGTAGCCCGCTGAACGACCTGAACCGCGAGATGATCACCGCCATCCGCGGCGCCCTGGAGCGCCGGGGAGTGGACATCCCGGTGTACTTCGGCAACCGGAACTGGCACCCGTTCATCGAGGACACGGTGGAAGCCATGGCCCGGGACGGGGTCCGCCACACCGCCGTCTTCGCGACCTCTGCCTGGGGCGGGTACTCCGGCTGCCGGCAGTACCACGAGGACATCGCGCGGGCCCGGCAGGCGGTCGCCGAGCGGGGGAGTGTCCCACCGCGGATGACGCGTCTGCGCCAGTTCCACGACCATCCACGCTTCATCGCCGAATTCGCCGACGCGGTGGACGCCGCACGGGCTGACCTGCCAACCCTGCGTGACGCTGACGACGCCGAGCTCATTTTCACCGCCCATTCCGTTCCTCTCACCGCAGACGGCGAGGCTGGTCCGCCCGGTGTCGGCGGGCACCTCTACTCACGGCAGGTCCACGACAGCGCGCGATTGATCCTCCAGGCCAGCTCGTTCGGCGCTGGTGCTGATGCCGGTGCCGGGGCTGCCGCGGAGCCCACCGTGGTGTGGCAGTCCCGGTCTGGCCCGCCCTCGATCCCGTGGCTCGATCCCGACATCTGTGACCACCTGGAGGCGCGGGCAGCGTCCGGCAACACCCGTCCCGTGATTCTCTGCCCGGTCGGCTTCGTGTCGGACCACGTCGAGGTTCTCTGGGACCTGGACACCGAGGCCCGTGACACGGCACGGTCGCTCGGCGTCGAGCTCGTCCGTGCAGCGACCCCGGGCGCGACGGCAGGATTCGCCGACATGGTCGTCGACCTCATGAAGGATGCTGCGGATGCGGCGGGTGTCGGAAACAGCGCAGGAATCGGAGAAATGCCGAATTTCGGGAATACCGAGAACGGGTCACTCTGTGCCCTTCACTGTTGCGGGTCGTGAATGTTCTCCGTCAATTGACATTTACCTGTGCGCGAATGCTGGGGATGAAAGTGCCGGAACAATCCGACGGGAACACCGAAGAGACCGTCAGTCGGCCTCGCGTCCGGTGGCTTCCTGGACGACCTGCTCCTCGAGCTTGTCATTGTCCGCGTCCGACTCGTCGAGGGCGCGGTCAAGGGTGGCCTCCTCCTTGTCGTTCAACCCGTCGTCCTCGTTCTCCCGCTTCACGGCGAGGTCGCGGCTGAAGACGCTGTTGTGGTCGTCGGCGAGGAAGTAGCTTCCCAATGTCAGGATGGCCGCGCCACCGACCATCATCACCACACCGGCGAGTAGTTACCGAACCCCGCTGGGCATGACAAGGCTGTGACCTGTAGGTTTGCGTCGGAGAGTGTCAGGAAAATGCCGTAAGAAGTCGTCCCGAAGGGTCAGCGGGACTCGAGGTACTCGCTGCGCAGGATCCCCATCTGGATCTCGTCCCAGTACCGGCCGGCGTGGAAGGTCGCGTCCCGACGGGTTCCCTCGACCCGGAAGCCGACCTTTTCGTAGGTGCGGCGTGCGCGGTCGTTGTACGACCAGACGTTGAGCTCGACCTTGTTGATCCCGAGCTCCTCGAAGACGAACCGCAGCATCACCTGCATCGCATCGGTGCTGGACCCCTGGCCCACATGCTCCCCGCCGATGATGATGGCCAGCGTCCCCGACCGGACGACCGGGTCGATGCCCCAGATCGTGACGTGTCCGACCAGTTCACGGTTGTCGGTGCTCTCGACGGAGAAGCCGTAGGCGCCTGATCCCGAGGGTCAGAACCGCACGGCGGTGCCCGCGGCGATGATCATCAGCATGCCGCCCTGACCTGGGGTCTCGTAGTCGAAGGTCACCCCGACCACGCCCTGTGCACCGAGTTCGATGGCGCGGTCCACCATCGCGGCGAGCGCCTGCTCGCGGCCCTGGGCGACCTCACCTTCGTAGCTGGCTGAGCGTCCACCCACGAAGTTGCGGATACCGGCCCCGATGTCCTTGAAGACGTTGATGCCGACCACGGTCTCACCGGCGACGACCCGGAGGTATTCGCTGACCGGACGGCCTTCGACGGTGGGGGTGGTGGTGACGATCATGGGCTGCGTCATGTGGTGCTCCTTGCGGTGACGGTGTGGCTGTGTGGTGACGGTGCTGGTGAGTGTTCACCGTCGATACCACTCTATGGCTTGACGTCGGCGCCTGCCGTGCGGGCCATCGCCCGCTCAACCGCCATTCACTGGGTCACCCCGCGGGCGACACCGACCGCACGATCTCGGTGATACGTGCGGCAGTGTCCTCGTCGACATCTTCGAGGTACCAGGCCGCGGGCATCAGGCCGGCATCCTGACCACCGGCAGGGGTGAAGGCGGCCTTCTCCGTGACAGCGAGGTTGATGCGCTCGTCGTTGCGCAGCGTGATCAGCGCCGGAGTGCTAGCTGACGGTGCGTACGCGGGCATGCCGTACCAGATCCGGGGTTTCAGGGACGGGGCCGCGGCGACGATGATGTCGTGGACTTGCTGCACGACGGAGCGCTGCGGCTCGTCCATCGAGGCGATCTTGTCGAGGACCTTGGTCAGGTTCTTCTCGTCTTTGGTGGGCTTGGTGGACTTGGTGGGCAAGGTATGTCCTTTCATCGGCCGACACGGTGCGTAGATTCAGCGCGCCAGCATCGTGACAACGGCACCGGTTGAACTGGTGCCACACCCCACCCGGACATGTTCTTGGCCGATTCCATCTGGCCCTACGAACTCTCCGCGATGATTCACGTGGTCTTCACGTGGAAGTGCTGAGGGTGGTTGAACACCACCTGCGGCCAGGGTACCGGGAAGTACCGCGAACGCAGTACCAAGGTGTCTACGACAGGGGGACGCGCAGGTCAGCGGTGCCGACGAGTATTGAAGTCACAGCAGGGAGACGCCGAACAAGAGGCCATCCAGACCACGACCCAAGGAGTTTATTCATGTCCAGCACTGCCGGCGGCGACGCCAGTGGCACCAAGCGTTTCCGCCGCCGCACCATCGCCTGGGGCTCCATCGTCATGGTGGGGACCGGCCTGGCCCTCGGCGCCTGCTCCACTGGAAGCGACGATGTCGCTGCCGCCGACGGTACCGCGACCTCCACCACCGCCGTCATCGAGGAACTCCTTGACGACCTATTCGACACGGACTCTGCGTCCGAGACCGGGTAAGTCGCGCACCAGACACCACCACACACCACCGGAAACCCAAGCACCCCGAACCCAAATCCCGCGCCTCCAGGAGAAACAGGAGGCCGCAGCATCTTCTCAATGTAAAGGAACCCCGTCCCATGTCCGCCACCGCCATCATGGTCCTCGTCGACCTCATCGCCATCACCATCCTCACCGCCGGCATCTACTACCCGCGCCACCGACGATCCGACCTGGTCGTAGCATTCCTCGGTGTCAACGTCGGCGTCCTGGCGGTCAGTGAGGTGCTCGGATCCTCCACCGTCGGTGCGGGGCTGGGCATGGGACTGTTCGGAGTGCTGTCCATCATCCGGCTGCGCTCCACCGAGATCTCGCAGCGTGAGGTGGCCTACTACTTCGCCTCCCTGGCCCTCGGCCTGATCACCGGCCTGTCCACCGAGCTGACCGTCCTGAACACCAGCCTCATGGCGCTGCTCGTCGGCGTCGTCGCCCTGGCCGACAGCCGGCTGTTCTCCAGCTCGGTGCGCACCCAGGAGATCCAGATGGACTCCGCCATCGCCGATCCCGAGCAGCTGCGCACGGAGATCTCCCGCCGCCTCGATGCCGAGGTCGTCTCGGTCAGCGTCGAACGCATCGACTACGTCAACGACACCACCACCGCCCGCGCCACGGTGCGCACCGGTGGGAAGCGTCAGGACGCACCGCGCAAGGACGCACCGCGCAAGCTCACCAGCCGGGACGTCCAGATCGAGGACGCAGCGGTCGCCGCCGCGGCGAACGCCACCCGCCAGCTCGAGGCCACGAGGTAGAAACCATGCAGACCGTCACCCTCGACCAGCTGAACTCCGAGGCCGCGATGCTCACCCGCATCGACCGCAAGTACGTCCTGCCGGCCACCGACCTCCCTGAGGTGCTCGACCGGCTCGACACCGAGGCCGCTGCGACCCGCGTCCTGCAGATCGACGGACGCACCGCCCACGGCTACCGTTCGGTCTACTTCGACACCCCGGACCTGCGGAGCTTCCGGATGGCCGCACACCCGCGACGCTACAAGTTCAAGCTGCGCACCCGGACCTACCTCGACTCCGGCGAATCCTTCCTGGAGTTCAAGGCAGCCGGCCCGCGAGGGGTGACCGCCAAGTCCCGCTTCGAACTCACCGGTGCGGACGCCACCGCCGCCCACGACGACCGGCTCAGCCCGGACGCGGTGGCCTGGGCGGACGACCTGCTCGACCAGGTCCGGCCCGACCACGGTTCCCCGGTCCACGCCGACGAGCTCACCCCGGTGATGTGGGGCACCTACCACCGCACCACCTACCTGCTGCCGGACGGCGAAGGACGTTCCACCGTCGACACCGACCTCACCTGGAAGGGCGTCGACACGGACCGTCTGGAGCGACCAGGGATGGTCATCGTCGAGACGAAGTCCGGCAATCGACCGTCCACCATGGACCGCCTGCTGTGGCGCTCCGGGCACCGTCCCACCAAGATCTCGAAGTTCGGCACCGGCATGGCCGCACTTCACCCCGAACTGCCACACAACCGCTGGACACGGGTGCTGAACACCTACTTCTGACCCCGTCGTTCGTTCCGCACAACCACCTCCGACCACCACAACCACACACAGGCCACCCGGCCACCCCAACCACTTCTGAGAGATGACCACCATGTTCCGCTCCATCCGTTCCAACCGAACCTCCCGCAATTCCAGCGCTGCCCGGGCCACCCGACCCACCGTCGCCCTGGCCGCCACCATGTCCGGCATGCTCGCCCTGGCGGCTTGCAGTACCTACACCAGTGCAGACACCGACAGCACTGAAACTTCCACCGCAGCCACCGACGAGACCGCCGTGTACGGCGACGCCGACCTCACCGCCCCGCCGACCGCGTCGGAGGCCCTGGAGGACAACAGCGGAGCGTCCGGCACCAGCGACGACGAGTGGTCCGACGTGGAGGAAGAGGAGATCGACCTCTCCGAGGTCGAGACCGACGAGGACGGCACCTACACCATCTCCGGTGACGGGGTGTACCGGCTCACCGGCTCCCTCGACGGGCAGATCGTGGTCGACGCCGCGGAGGACGCCGAGGTCGTGCTGATCCTCGACGACGCCGAGATCACCTCGAGCATCGGGCCGGCCATCACCGTGACCAGTGCGAACGACGTGGTCCTGTCCCTGGAGGGCGAGTCCACCGTCACCGACGCCGAGACCTACGACGAGTCCGCGGAGTTCGTGGAGTCCGTCGGCGCCAACGCCGCGATCTACTCCGAGGTCGACCTGACCATCACCGGCGACGGATCGCTGACGGTCAACGGCAACTACAACGACGGCATCGCCTCGAAGGACGACCTGGTGATCCTCTCGGGCACCCTCGACGTCACCTCCGTCGACGACGGCCTGCGCGGCAAGGACGCCCTGGTCATCGAGGACGGCACCGTGAACGTCACCTCCGGCGGCGACGCCCTGAAGGCCGACCAGGACGAGGACGAGGACAAGGGCTACGTGAACATCAGCGGCGGCACCGTCACGCTGGACGCCACCGACGGCGACGGCATCGACGCTGCGACCGACGTCATCATCACCGGCGGCACGCTCGACATCACCGCTGGTGGCGGCGCTGCCGAGGGGAAGGACGAGTCGGAGGACGCCGCCTCCACCAAGGGCATCAAGGCCGGCGTGTACCTCATCGTCGAGGGCGGCGACATCACCGTGGACTCCGGGGACGACTCGGTGCACTCCAACGGTGCGCTGCGACTCTCCGGCGGCACCCTGGACCTGGCCACCGGCGACGACGGCGTGCATGCCGAGGTCGCCGCGGTGCTCGACGGCGCCGACGTCTCGGTAACCGAGTCCGAGGAGGCCCTGGAGGCCGGGTTGATCACCGTCTCGGACGGCCTGATCGACCTCACCGCCAACGACGACGGCATCAACGGCTCCGGCTCGACCACCACCGAGGACGGGATCACCGCGTCCACGACTGAGGACGATGAGACGGAGTCCACCGAGGAAGAGGGTGAGATGCCTGGTGGCGAGATGTCCGAGGGTGAGATGCCTGAGGGCATGGAGGTCCCGGGGCAGGGCGAGATGCCCTCCATGCCGGAGGACATGGGCTCGACTACCACCGACTCGGAGAGCACCGACACCACCGATTCCGAGAGTGCAGACAGCACCGACACGACCGACACCGACAGCACCGAGATGGGCGGTGGCATGCCAGGGGACGAGTCCACCGGCGAGCAGGTGAACATCACCGGCGGCACCATCACCATCGACGCCGGCGGCGACGGTCTGGACTCCAACGGCGACGCCACCGTCAGCGGCGGCACGGTCACCGTCTACGGCCCGACGAACGACGGCAACGGCGCCCTGGACGTCGCAGGTGACCTGACGGTCACCGGTGGCACCCTGACCGCGGTCGGTTCGTCCGGCATGGCGGAGTCACCGTCCACCACCGAGGACCAGGGCTGGGTCCAGGCGAACGTGTCCGGTTCCGCCGGTGACACGATCGTCATCACCGACTCCGAGGGTGAGGAGGTCGCGTCCTTCACCAGCGAGAAGGACTTCGCCAACGTGGTCTACTCCGACGCCACCCTGACCAACGGTGAGACCTACACCGTGACCGTCGAAGGCAGCGACGAGTCTGCCGAGGTCACCGCGGGCGAGGCCACGTCCGGCGGCATGGGCGGGGGCATGGGAGGCCCCGGTGGCACGACCGGTGAGGATACCGAGTCCGATACCGAGGCCTCGTCCTAGGAACCCACTGCCCGACAAACCCGGTCCAGTCCCGCTGGACTGGGTTTCTGGTCGACGGGGCCAGCACGTCGGGACCACGGTACGCCAGGAGTTGGTACTGAACTGACCCCGAACTGACACAGACTTCGCCGTCGCAGAATATTCGCACCCCTGAGGGTGTGTCATAGCCCCGCGGTACGCGGTTACAAAGGGACATATGAGCACTTTCGCATTGGCAAATCCGTCCACCGGAAACACCGAAGAGACATTCAACCGCATCAATGACGAAGACCGCGACGCCATCCTGGACACCGCCAGCACGGCGTACGACAACTGGCGCCACACCACCATCGAGGAGCGCGCCGCCGTGCTCCGCCGTGCCGCCGACCTCTACACCGAACGCGCCGACGAGCTGGCGTCCTACATCGGCCGCGAGATGGGCAAGCTGACGTCCTGGGCGAAGGGTGAGATCGGCATCGTCGCCGACATCTACCGCTGGTACGCCGAGCACGCCCATGAGCTGCTCGCCGACAAGGAACTCGCCGCCCAGGGCGCCACCCGGACGTTCGTGCGCAAGGACCCCATCGGCCCGCTTCTGGGCATCATGCCCTGGAACTTCCCCTACTACCAGGTCGCCCGCTGGGCCGCGCCGAACCTGCTGCTGGGCAACAGCCTGGTGCTCAAGCACGCCTCCATCTGCCCGCTGTCCTCCCAGGCCTGCCAGGACATCCTCGTCGAGGCCGGCCTGCCGCAGGGTGTCTTCCAGAACATCTACGCCTCCGGCTCCCAGATGGATGCCTTCGTGGCCGACCCGCGCATCGCCGGGGTGTCACTGACCGGTTCCGAGGGCGCCGGTGCCGCGGTCGCCAAGACCGCCGGTGAGAACTACAAGAAGTCCCTGCTGGAGCTCGGCGGCAATGACCCGTTCATCATCATCGATGACGAGAACCTCGACTGGGTCCTGGACCAGTACGTGAAGATCCGCATGTACAACACCGGCCAGGCCTGTAACGCGCCGAAGCGGCTGATCGTGCTCGAGGACTTCTACGACGACGTCGTCGCCGGACTCGAGAAGCGCATCGCGGACCTGAAGGTCGGCACCTGGGACGATCCGGACGCCGACGTCGGTCCGCTCTCGTCCATCGACGCCCGCGATGAGATCGTCCAGCGTCTGAAGGACGCCGCGGACGCCGGCGAGGCCACCGTCCGTGTCGGCGGCGGTGCCGTCGACCGTCCGGGTGCTTTCATGGAGCCTGCGCTGCTCACCGATGTCGACCCGCGCGCCGATGTGGGCTGCAACGAGGTCTTCGGCCCGGTGTCGATCGTCTACTCCGCGAAGGACACCGATGAGGCGGTGGAGATCGCCAACAACTCCGACTACGGACTGTCCGGCTCTGTGTGGGGTGCGGATGTCGAGGCCGCTCAGCAGGTCGCGTCCCGACTCACCGACGGTATGACCTTCGTCAACGAGGCCTCGGTGACCGGCGCCGGTCTGCCTTTCGGCGGTGTCGGACGTTCCGGTTACGGTCGTGAGCTCGCCGAGTGGGGTGTCGGCGAGTTCTGCAACGACCACCTCTTCCGGATCAGCGACCAGTCCAGCGCCGGACTTTCCCCGGTGTTCTAGATGTAGTTCCCCGTGAGGTTGTGAACGCGGTCCATGGGAGCCAGCCTTCCGATGCCCGCGTGAGCTCGCTGGCGATTGTAGTGGTCGATGAACTCGCCGTACACCTGCTCGCGGGATGCCTCACACAGATACGGCCTCGCGTAGGCCCACTCACTCATCAACGTGCGATTGAACCGCTCGACCTTCCCGTTGGTCTGCGGTCGGTACGCACGAGTGAAGCGGTGCTTCACACCTTCACCCAAGGCGTCAGCGAACGCGTAGGAGCGGTAACAGGATCCGTTGTCGGTCATCACCGTTTCGACGGTGAGCCCCAGTGAGGTGAAGAAGTCGGCGGCCCGGGTCCAGAATCCGGCGGCAGTCTCTTTACGCTCGTCATCGAGGATTTCGGAGTAGACCACCCGCGAATAGTCGTCGATGGCGTGGTGTAAGTAGCGGTAGCCCCTGCCGGGTTTCCCACCGGCCTGGGCGTGCTGTTCCCGTTGCCGTTTGGCGGCAAGGTCCTGGGCTGATCCTCTGCAATGGGCTTTCCATCCACCGCCGTCGGGAATCTTCCCAAGTTTTTTGATGTCGACGTGTACCAGCTCGCCAGGGTGGGTTTTCTCGTAGCGGTTCGGCGCAGCCTTGCGCACAGGTAGCCCGGTGGCCTGGTCGATGCAGTCCAGTGCGGGCATGTTGTAGCGGTCCAGCACCCTGCCGACGGTGGATCGGGCGATGCCGAGTCGGTAGCTGATGCGGTGGGGTCCCCACCGGTGGGTGAACCGGAGTTTGATGATCCTGCGTTCCCGCCGGGCGGTGAGTCGATGCGGGCAACTGTGTGGTCTGCTCGACCGGTCGTCGAGCGGCTCGCCAGACCGGTGACGGGTCACCCAGCGGTTGGCGGTGGCCGGTGAGACGTTGAACCGTTCAGCGACGCGGCGTTGAGTCCAGCCGTGATCGATGATCAGGGACACCAGACGGGCTCTGCCGGTCGGGGTCAGGGGTGCGTTACGGTGGGGCACGGAAGACCTCCTGTGCGTTGTCGGTGCGTGGTTGCCCCTCAACGGTTACCGGAGGTCTTTCGTATGTGTCATCCCCTGTGGCGTTCACAACCTCCCCGGGAAGTACATCTAGAACAGTCCCGGGAGCTATGGCCTGGATCGTGCCCAGTTATCGCATTCGACAAGGAGTCTGACATGAAACTCGACACTGTCCGCAGCATCGCTGACCAGCAAGGACCGTTCACCACCGTGTATCTCGAGGGGCGCGCCCCTTCTGAGGACGCCCCCGACCAGCTCCGTCTCCGCTGGAAGGCTCTCCGCGAGCACCTGTCGGAAAACGGGGCAACGGAGGACTCCCTCACCCCACTCGACGATATCCTGACCGGAAGCGCCCCGGACAAGGCCCGGGAGATCAACGCAGATGGCCGCGTCCTGGTCGCCGACGATTCAGGAGTCCTGCTGAACGAACCCTGGGACGCCAAACCCGGAAGCGGGGACAGTGCCCACGTCAGTGACGTCCCCGAGTTGGCGTCCTACGTACGGGAACGCGACGCCGCAGTGCGGCTTCTCGTCGTCATCGCCGACCAGACCGGTGCGGTCGTGCGGCGCACCGTCGCCACGGAGGACAAGAATCTCGTCGACGACAGCTCCGGCACGGAGGTCACCGTCGAAGCATCCAGTGAGGACGACGTCCAGAAACCGCGCCAGGGCGCTCTCTCGCACAGCCAGATCCAACGCAGTGCGGACGAAGCGGTCAAGCAGAACGCCCGCGGCATCGCCGACCGACTGGGTGAGATCGCCGACGAATGGGCCCCGGACATCATCCTGCTCGCCGGAGAGACGCAGGGGCGGTCTGCCGTGCGCACCGAACTCGAGGAACAGCTCCCCGCACTGGCGGAGCTTCTCCAGGAGACCGAGGACGGCGGGACCGCCGACAATAGCGGAGCCGGAGCCGAAGAGGCACTGTCAGATGTGATCAGCACGGTCGCCAGCGATGTGAGCGCAGGAATCCGGTTGGCGGAGACCGAGCGTTTCGAGAAGGCCCGCGTGCGCAATCTCGCCGTCACCGGGTCCGAAGCCGTGAAACGGGCCGCCGATCTGGGTGCGGTGGAGACCCTGCTGCTGCAGTACGAGGACACTGCCGCCGACGAGAGCAAGCTACTTGTCACCTGCGCATACACGGATGCGGATGCCGCGCTGATCGACGTAGCCACTCCCGGCAACATCGCCGCGATCCTGCGCTACGAACTACCCGAAGAACTGACATCAACGAACTGAGGAATACATCGCAACCACTGAGGGCCGTCGGCCCATGAAGACACTGAGTTCACTGAGTTCACCGAGCTCACTGAGCTCACTGTTCTCGGTGCAACCCGGGATGGCACTCCAGGTCCTGAAGTGTGTCATCGCCGCGTCCGGCGCATGGTGGCTGTCCATCAATGTGCTCGGCACCCAATACCCTTTCCTCTCACCGTGGGTCGCCCTGCTGACCATCGACGCCACCACCTACCGGACACTGTCCCGCGGTATCCAGTCCACGATCGCATCGCTGCTGGGTATCACCGTCGCCTTCCTGATCGGCAATTACCTCGGGGTAGCGCTCTGGACGTACGCACTGGCGCTCGTCATCGGATTGGTGCTGGCGCAGGTGCGGTGGATCCGCGACGAGGGCGTGACCGTGGCGACGATGTCGGTCTTCATCCTCAGCGACGGCTTCTCCCAGTCGCAGCAGCACTTCGGTGACCGCATTCTGGAGATCACGGTGGGTATCGCGGTGGGCGTGGCCGTGAACCTGCTGGTGTTCCCACCGCTCCGTGACCATCAGGCGTCCAAGTACGTGGATTCGGTGAACCGTAGAATGGGCTCGGTCCTGCAGAACATGGGCGAGGAGTTCTCGACCTCCTGGGACACCGACCGCGCCGAGGCGTGGGTGGAGGAGTCCGAGTCCATCACCAGCGAGCTCAACTCCGCCTGGTCAACGGTGAAATTCGCGCGGGAGAGCCGACGTGCGAACCCCCGTTCCTATCTGCCCCGGCTCCGCCGTTCACACGCAGGGAAGGAACCGGCAGCGGATCCCGGGGACGCCAGCTGGGAAGAGATCCTGAGCCGCACGGACGAAGGCATCTCGCACCTGCGTCATCTCGCCCGTACCCTGCGCGAGGCAAGTTACGCCAACGGTGAGTGGGACGACCGTTTCCGTCGACGCTGGGCGGAGATCTCCCGGGATGCAGGACGCGCTGTCGCTGATCCGGACGCTGATGTCGAACCACTGACCGAGCGGATCGACACCTTGACCACCGAGATGTCCGATGACCATGACCTGCCCACGAAGTACTGGCCGGTGTACGGCACGCTGATCACCGGTCTCCGTCATATCGTGGAGATCGTGGACGACGTCGCCTCGTCACGCGAGGTGAGGGACCACGACGACAAAAAGGGCAGCGACGGTAAAGCCGACGCGTAACCGTCAGTCTTCCTCGGTACTCTCGCCGGTGACTTCCCTGGTGACCTGCTCGTGAAGTTCGTCGGCGTCAGCGTCCGACTCCTTGAGTTCACGCTTCAGCTGCTTTTCGTCGGAACTGTCGAACTCCGCGTCTTCGTCCTCCCGGTCCTCGGTGAGTCCACGGATGATGTCGCGGTGCTCCGACTCCTCGCTGAGTCGGTTGCGATAATAGAGCCACCAACCGACCAGCAGAACCACCATCGCCAGACCGAGATATCCCAACACCGGATAGACGTAGGTCATCAAGGTGTCGAAGCCGACGAAGCTGACCCCGAACCCCACCAGACACACGGTGAGGAACACCGGCGTGTACCACGACGGCCGGGAGGAGGTCACGCGTTTACCCAGTGCATAGAACATGCCGATGGCTGTGTTGTAGATCATGGCGAAGATGACGAGCACCATGGGATAGGCCATGACGGGGTGCATGGAGTCGAACAGGGTCAGCATCGGGACGTCGTCACCGGAGACGGTCTCGATGTTCGCCAGCAACGTGAATGCGATCAGTGCGAGAAGGACCGTGTAGAGGATTCCGCCGAGCAGACCCCCACGGCCAGCGTCCCGCATACTCGCATGGTTTCCGCCGATGACCAGGGACATCGACACACCGAGAAGAAGGGCGAGTCCGTTGTAGTTCAGGGCCGAGAGCCACCAGGGGCTGACGGGTGAGTTCTCCCCCTGCGCGATGTCGCTAAGTGCGCCGAAATCATCCGGCAGGTTGAACAGGGTGTACACGAATCCGACGAGCACGGCGATGATCAGGAGCGGGGTGATCGCCCCGATGATGTCGCTGACCTTGTCGACGTCGAGCAGCCCGGTCACCATCACCAGCACGGTCATCACCAACGAACCGATCCACGTCGGGATACCGAACTGCTGCTCCAGGTTGGAGCCGGCTCCGGCGAGCATGACGAAGCCGATGCAGAACAGTGTCAGGGTGACCACAACATCCAACGAACGGGAGATCGCCGGGTGCGTGATGCGGCGGAAGACACTGTTGTGTTCGTCGGCGAGGAAGTAGCTGCCCAGCTGCAGAATGACCGCGCCGGCGGCGGTCATCACCACTCCGGCGAGCAGAGCGCCCCACAGCCCGTTCAGGCCGAAGGACACGAAGTACTGGATGACCTCGAGACCGGTCGCGAATCCTGCTCCGACCAGCAGTCCGAGGAAAGCCATTGAAATTTTGAGTTGTTCTTTCACGTGAGTGAATCCTCCTGACGCGCGTGGAGAAGACACGCGTAGATAGTTGTAGCCCTCATCGCTCCACGGCCTCCCGGAACTATTGCTCAACGGTTTCCAGGGACTTGTCCTTGGTCTCGGGAACGACCCGGAAGACCCAGATCAGGGCTATGATCTGAAGTCCGACGAAAATGAACACGGTGGCACCGAAGCCGATGGCGTCCATGAGGTAAGGGAAGAACAGAGCCACGCAGAAGTTCATCGACCACTGCACGCCGGCCGCCAGGCCCATCGCCTCACCACGGACACGGGTGGGGAAGATCTCGGACATGAACAGCCAGGTCATCGCACCCACGGCGCACTGCATGATGCCGACGAAAGCGACGATCGCCGCGAGAAGCGTCCACTTCTTCGCCTCAACGTCATCGGGCACGGACAGCGACACCACACCCATCAGGGTCAGGGTGACGATGGTGCCGGTCAGCCCGCTCATCAGCATGCGCCGCCGGCGCACCTTCGTGTTGAAGTACAGTGACAGCAGCATGCCGACAACCCCGGCGACGCCGATGAGCAGATTGACGGTGAATGCGGTGTTGCCTTCGAAGCCGGCGTCGGTGAGGATCGTGACACCGTAGTACTGGATGACGTTGATCCCGGAGATCTGGTTGATCACCGCCATGCCGAAGCCGATGAACATCACCCGTCGAATCCACCGTTCCGCGAAAAGATCGCGGAACCGGTATCCGGCCTGCTCGGACTCCGGAAGCTCGTCCTGCCCCGTGGAACAGGGGGACGCGTCGTCCGGCGCGGCATAGACATGCTCGCGGATGGTGCGCAGAGCGGCGAGCATGTCGTGGATGCGGCCACGGTTGGCCAACCAGCGCGGCGACTCCGGGACAACGGTCATACCGACCCACAGAGCGATCGCCGGCACCAGGCACAGGGCGAGCATCCATCGCCAGGTTCCGGACTCCTCGGCCCCGCCGACCCGGGCAATCAACGCATTGAAGCTGAAGGCGAGGAACTGGCCGAAGACGACCATGAACTCGTTCTGGTTGACCACCCGACTGCGCAGATGGGCCGGGGCGAGTTCAGCGAGATAGATAGGGATGATGCCCGAGGCAGCACCGACAGCGAACCCCAGCACGACGCGGAACAGCATCAGAACCACCCAGCTCGGTGAGAGAACCGATCCGAGGGAACCGACGACGAAGATGGCCGCGACAAGGACGATGGCGCGGTGGCGTCCGATGAGGTCGGCGATGCGCCCGCCGAACACCGCTCCGAACACCGCGCCGAACTGGAGCGCGGAGGTGACAATGCCCTCGAAACGGGCCTCCAGGCCCAGGTCGGACGTCATCGACGGCAGTGCACCGTTGATGACACCGGTGTCGTAACCGAACAGCAGTCCGCCGAGGGTCAGGACGGTGCCCGCCGCCCAGAAGCGTCTGTTGACCGGACCGACTGAGGGTCTGTCATCCTCGCTGGTAGCGATGGTGTCCTCCCGGTTCTGAACTGGATCTGAAAATGACGCCGCCCCGGCACCAGGTGCCAGGGCGGAGCTTCTGTTCTTCTGGCCTCCAGAAACGTCGGAAAATATAGAGGTCAGCACTATCGCGCCGACCAATTCAGACTTTATGGGAGCTCAGTTACCGGCAACACACCCCTGCGGGTGCCCTCAGAGCGGTATCCCGGGTGGAGCGTCAGACCCTTCCGCTGACCTTTCCCGGCCCCGCACCGTTCTCCATCCCCCACCGAACCGCCTGCGAGCGGCTCTCCACGCCCATCTTCCGGTAGGCGGACCGGATGTACGACTTCAGCGTATTGATGGTGATGTAGGTTTTCCGGGCAATGTCCTGATTGGACAGGCCCCGCGTGATCAGCGCGACCACCTCTGCTTCCCGGGCGGTGAGGCCGGCGTTCTGACCGGGCCAGGCACCGACGACCGACCTGTGCGCGTCGTCGGAGATCAGCGGCAGGCCGTCCCGACCGGAGACCATGACAGTACCCCGCCCGACCGCCTCGAGGCACTCCACCAGTTCCCGGGCCCCCGCCGACTTGTCGAGATAACCGTGGCATCCCTTGCGCAGCGAGGCAGCGACCAGCTCCTCCTGCATGTTCCAGGTGTAGACCACGACTTTCCCGGAGCTGGGATCGTTGATCACCTTGTCGATCTCGTCACTGTCGGCCTGTGAGAGACCGAAGGTGTCGTACAGCGTCACATCGACGGGCTCACCACCGTTCTCACCCACCTTTGTCGAGACAACGCGGACCCGGTCTTCATAGGGGGTGAGCATGGCCTCAAGTCCGGCGACGACAACCTCGAAGTCGTTGCGGAGCCGGACGCGAAGCGGTGTGGGAGGTAACGGTGACACCCTGGTAATTCTATACTTTCCGCCGGAAATCGCTCCCGACGGGGTGGGTGGCTTCTACCGGGCCGTCCACCCTGGAGTGTCTTCGCCCTCGGGCTCCTGCGGGACGGCAGGGGCTGTCGCCCAAGCGGGGATGCATCGTCTGAATGGGGGCAATGAAGTGCACCCGTAAGGGTGTGTTGGAGAAGGTCAGACTTTTCATAGAGTCTGAAACAGGTCGGTGAAATCTCGCTGACCTGCACATATTTCTGACGTCTCTGGAGAACTGAGGAACAATGGACGACAACCCCCTGATCCTCGCTGCTGACTCCGCCCCCTCGCTCGGCTTCATCGGCTGGATCGTTGGCCCGGTCGAGAAGAAGCGGTAGCCGATGGACAAGGCTTCCGTAGGGGCGCAGAAACTGGCGGCGATCGCTGCGGCGGCGGCGTTGTCATTGCCTGGTTTGACCGGTCCGGATAAACCCGGCGCCGCAACCAACACGGCGGGCGAGTGACCTTTCTTGTTCGGGGACATCGCAGATGGTCGGCTGGTCATCGCAAATGGCCGGGATTCAGGTGATTTCCCTCTTTGCCAGGCTGTGTGTGAGTCACTCCGACTCCCACACAGAAAGGAGTCCCGGCGATGAGCATCAGCCCGGGCTACACCGACGACGAGGTCCGCGACTTCGTCTACGAATACGAGCGTCAACC
>DXGC01000074.1 GCA_019114135.1 Candidatus Corynebacterium avicola | reverse complement strand
CCTGACGTGGGACGGGCCGGGAAAAGTGGAGGATATGGCTAAAGAAGGCGCCATCGAGGTTGAGGGCAAGATCATCGAGCCCCTGCCGAACGCGATGTTCCGCGTTGAGCTGGACAACGGGCACAAGGTGCTCGCACACATCTCCGGCAAGATGCGTCAGCACTACATCCGTATCCTCCCCGAGGACCGGGTGGTCGTGGAGCTGTCGCCCTACGACCTGACCCGCGGCCGGATCGTCTACCGCTACAAGTAGAGCGTCCGACCTGTCCCGGGGACACTTCGCCCCGGGTCTGTTCGACCGACATAGAGAACGCCTCCACTCATCACCCCGAAACGCCTCCGGTGCGGTAACGCCCAGGGGAGTGCTCGGGACCACCTCCGGCCGCGGCGGCTGGAGCCTGCCGACCTACACCCGGGATTCTCCGGAACCTCCGGGACAAGGTCGGGTCACCAGGACGAGGGTGGAGAAAACCGCCGCTGACAAACCGGAAGGAACTGCCTCATGGCACGCCTTGCTGGTGTTGACCTCCCGCGCGACAAGCGCATGGAGGTTGCACTCACCTACATCTACGGCATCGGTCACACCCGTGCCGCCGAACTGCTGGAGAAGACCGGCATTTCCCCCGACCTGCGGTCCAAGGACCTGACCGACGAGCAGGTGTCCGCTCTCAAGGACGTCATCGAAGCCACCTGGAAGGTCGAGGGTGACCTCCGCCGCGAGGTTCAGGCTGACATCCGTCGCAAGATCGAGATCGGCTGCTACCAGGGTCTGCGCCACCGTCGTGGCCTGCCCGTCCGTGGTCAGCGCACCAAGACCAACGCTCGTACCCGTAAGGGCCCGAAGAAGACGATCGCAGGAAAGAAGAAGTAAGAGATGCCTCCGAAAGCACGTGCTGGCGCGCGCCGTTCCGGCCGCCGCGTCGTAAAGAAGAATGTGGCGCACGGCGCCGCGTACATCAAGTCCACCTTCAACAACACCATCGTGTCCATCACGGACCCGAAGGGCGCTGTGATCTCCTGGGCATCCTCGGGCCACGTCGGCTTCAAGGGTTCCCGTAAGTCCACCCCCTTCGCCGCCCAGATGGCTGCCGAGTCCGCTGCCCGTAAGGCAATGGAGCACGGCATGAAGAAGGTCGACGTTTTCGTCAAGGGTCCGGGCTCCGGCCGCGAGACCGCCATCCGCTCCCTGTCCACCGCCGGCCTCGAGGTCGGAACGATCTCGGATGTGACCCCCCAGCCGCACAACGGCTGCCGTCCGCCGAAGCGTCGTCGCGTCTAACAAGAAAGGATAGGGATTAGATCATGGCTCGTTACACCGGATCCGCCACCCGTAAGTCCCGTCGTCTCCGCGTCGACCTCGTCGGCGGGGACCGCTCCTTCGAGCGCCGCCCGTACCCCCCGGGTCAGGCCGGCCGTACCCGTATCAAGGAGTCCGAGTACCTCACCCAGCTGCAGGAGAAGCAGAAGGCCCGCTTCACCTACGGCGTGATGGAGAAGCAGTTCCGTCGTTACTACGCAGAGGCCAACCGTCGTCCGGGCAAGACCGGCGACAACCTGGTCGTCCTGCTGGAGTCCCGTCTGGACAACGTCGTCTACCGTGCAGGCCTGGCCCGCACCCGTCGACAGGCCCGCCAGCTGGTCTCCCACGGTCACTTCACCGTGAACGGCAAGAACATCAACGTGCCGTCCTTCCAGGTCTCCCAGTACGACATCATCGACGTCCGGGAGCGTTCCCGCTCGATGCTGTGGTTCGAGGAGGCCCAGGAGCTCCTGGTCGACTCCGTCGTCCCGGCCTGGCTCCAGGTCGTGCCGTCCACCCTGCGCATCCTCGTGCACCAGCTGCCCGAGCGCGCCCAGATCGACGTCCCGCTGCAGGAGCAGCTCATCGTCGAGTTCTACTCCAAGTAGGACGTCGGGTCGCACAGCGACCCGTTCATCGTCGCCACCGGGTACGGTCGGCGGCGGTACCCCACAGTTAGACCCACACCTACTGTTGTTCACCTCATTCGGCGTCAAATAGCGGTCGCCACGAAGGAGAAGCAAGAAGATGCTCATTTCCCAGCGCCCGGCGTTGAGCGAAGAGTTCGTCAGCCCGTCCCGTTCCCGGTTCGTCATCGAGCCGCTGGAGCCGGGTTTCGGCTACACACTCGGTAACTCTCTGCGCCGTACCCTGCTGTCGTCCATCCCGGGCGCGGCAGTCACCTCCATCCGGATCGAGGGTGTGCTCCACGAGTTCACCACCATCCCCGGCGTGAAGGAGGATGTCTCCGACATCATCCTGAACATCAAGTCCCTGGTTCTCTCCTCGGACTCCGATGAGCCGGTCACGATGTACATCCGCAAGGAGGGCGCCGGTGAGGTCACCGGAGCCGACGTCGTCGTCCCGACCGGTGTGGAGGTCCACAACCCGGACCTGCACATCGCCACCCTCAACGAGCAGGGCAAGATCGACGTTGAGCTCGTCGTCGAGCGCGGCCGTGGCTACGTCCCGGCTGCGGCCACCACCGGTGAGATCGGCCGTATCCCGGTCGACCAGATCTACTCCCCGGTGCTGAAGGTCAGCTACAAGGTCGAGGCAACCCGTGTCGCCCAGCGCACGGACTTCGACAAGCTGGTCATCGACGTCGAGACCAAGAACTCCATCACCGCCCGCGACGCCATGGCGTCCGCAGGCAAGACCCTGGTGGAGCTGTTCGGTCTGGCCCAGGAACTGAACGTCGCCGCAGAAGGCATCGAGATCGGCCCGTCCCCGACGGAGTCCGAGCACATCGCAGCCTACGGGCTGCCCATCGAGGACCTCGAGTTCTCCGTGCGCTCGTACAACTGCCTGAAGCGTGAGGACATCCACACCGTGGGCCAGCTCGCCGGACGCACCGAGTCCGACCTGCTGGACATCCGCAACTTCGGCCAGAAGTCCATCAACGAGGTCAAGGTCAAGCTCGCCGAGCTGGGCCTGGGTCTCAAGGACGCCCCCGAAGGCTTCGACATCAACGACATTGAGGGCTACGACCCGGAGTCCGGCGAATTCGTCGACACCGAGGGTGAGGACATCGCAGAGTAATCTGCGGTCCTGGTTCTAACTGGCGCAGGGAACCGCTGTCGACTGTGCCGGTGACATCGCGCTCACCAGTGCTCCCGCGCTGCGCTGCACTGGACACAGTCTGACCAAAGAAACACACGAGGAGAAGTTATGCCTACCCCGAAGAAGGGTGCCCGCCTCGGCGGATCTGCTTCCCACCAGAAGAAGATCCTCGCCAACCTGGCTGCTCAGCTCATCGAGCACGGCGCCATCAAGACCACGGACGCCAAGGCCAAGCTGCTGCGCCCGTACGTCGAGAAGATCATCACCAAGGCCAAGAAGGGCACCGTTGCCGATCGTCGCAACGTCCTGAAGCTCATCACGGACAAGGAAGTCGTCGCTTACCTGTTCAACGAGCTCGCCCCGAAGTTCGAGGGCCGTGAGGGTGGCTACACCCGCATCATCAAGCTGGAGAACCGTAAGGGCGACAACGCCCCGGTTTCCCAGATCTCTCTGGTGCTGGAGGAGCTCGCCTCCACCGAGGCCACCCGCGCCACCCGCGCCGCCGCTTCCAAGGCCGCCGCCGAGGAGGCCGAGGAGACTGAGGTCGCCGAGGCTCCCGAGGTCGAGGCCGACGAGGCCACCGACGCCGCTGCCGCCGACGAGGCTGCAGAGGCCGACGTCGCCGAGGAGACCGAGGACGAGACCAAGTAAGGTCCCGTTCCCGACGGCCTGATCGCCGCGGTCCGCCGCGGCGCTCACCCCGCCCGCCCCCGTGCACATCACCGTGCACGGGGGCGGGCGTCTTTTCATGTCCGGTGTGGGGCAGGGTATTCCCAGGGACGCTTGGTAATATTCACCCCGTGTTGTCCTACCGAGTCGCCGGCGTGCTGTTCTTCCTGAGCGGAATCTTCACCTGCTTCGGTCAGGTCGCTGCATTCGTGAGCTGGAAGGGGATGTACTCGGTCACCGACAACCGCCTGGCGGACTTCACCGTCACCGAGTGCCAGGTGATCCGCGACAACCTCGGCACCCGTTACGTGTGCAATCCGGCGCACATGATCACCAATTCGTCCTACGTCATCGCCGGTGTCCTGCTCATCACCGCTGGCGCGGTCATCGCCGCATCGGCCCACCGTGAAGGGCACACCACGCTCGGACTGGTGGTCCCGCTGGTCGTCGGGACCGGGGTGTTCTTCGCCGCGGCGGGCCTGGTGCCGTACAGCGTCAGCCGTCTGGGACACGACGCCCTGATGCTCTTCTTCGCCCTGACGGTCTGGACACTGATGGCCCTGCTGGCGGGCCTTGGGACGTACCGTCGCGCCGCCGGAGCCGAACCGTCGCCCTTGATCTACGGGGCCTACATCCCGTTGACGAAGCTGATGCTCGCGATCTCCGTGCTGGGCATGCTCACGCTGTTCGCGCTCGGCTCGAACGGACTGCCCGGCGCCTATGAACGTCTGGCCTTCGACACCATCACCTTCTGGTTGATGATCATCGGCATGGGCATGTACTCCCTCGGCGGCGCTGCGGACAAGGAGAGTCGCCGTGTCGCGGAGATGGAGGCGCAGTGGGGTGTGGGGCCCGGGGCACGGGGGAAACTGCAGGACTCCGAGGAAGAGGCAGATGCGAAGTCCGATTCGATGCCCGGGGATAAGTAGGGGAGAAGATGGAGGAGTACGACGAGGAGCTGGTGCGCGTCCGGTTGGACGTCGCCTACGACGGCACCGACTTCCACGGGTGGGCCCGGCAGAAGGGCCCGCAGGAGGGCTTGCGTACGGTCGCCGGCGTCCTGGAGGACGCTCTGGCGATGGTGCTGCGGCACCCGGTGGAGCTCGTCGTCGCAGGACGCACCGACGCTGGCGTGCACGCCAACGGACAGGTCGCCCATGTCGACGTCCCGGTGTCCGCCTTCGAGCAGCGTTCCCTGCAGCAGCCGGAGGACCTGGTGCGCCGACTGTCCAGGATCCTTCCCACCGACATCCGCCTGCACGGGGCCTGCCGGGCGGCCGAGGGGTTCGACGCCAGGTTCTCTGCGCTGCGTCGCCGGTACGTCTACCGGGTGACGACCGCACCGGCCGGACCACTGCCGTTGCGGGTGCGGGACACCGCCGTGTGGCGGCGTGAGGTGGATCTGGACGCCGTGCAGTTGGCGTCGGACGCCCTGGTGGGGCTGAATGACTTCGCTGCGTTCTGCAAGTACCGTCCGAACGCCACGACGGTCCGTGACCTCCAGGAGTTCACCTGGCGTGAGGTGTCGACACCGTCGGAGCCGCAGACCTACGAGGCGACGGTCGTGGCCGACGCCTTCTGCTGGTCGATGGTGCGCTCGCTGGTGGGTGCCGTGCTCTCGGTGGGGGAGGGACGGCGTCCGGAGGGGTTCACCGCAGACCTGCTCGATGAACGGGAGCGGAGTTCCCGTGTCCCGGTGGCTCCGGCCTGCGGGTTGAACCTGGTCGCGGTGGATTATCCCGCGGACGACGAGATGGCCTCCCGGGCGGAGGTCACCCGCGACCGGCGCGGGCCCGTGGACTGAATTGCACGGGGAGGGCGGGGGTACTGTGTGAGTATATTAGTTTCATGAACTAATCTTGAGGGTGTTCACGATCCAACCGGCCGGTCTTCACATGTCGGCCACGGCACTTTGCAGGAGAATTCATGTCTGTCCGTAAGCCTTTTGCTGTCGCAGCCGTCTTGGCTGCCTCGTTGAGCCTGGCCGCCTGTGGTGGCGATGACGACGACGCCGACGAGACCACCACCCCGGCGACATCGGTCTCCTCGGAAGTGTCGTCGACCTCGGCCACGAGCAGTGAGTCCGAGACGAGTTCGGAGTCCGCTGCCGAGGACGAGCCGGACGAGGACGGAGGTGGTTCCACCGGTGGCGGTGAGCCCGGGGAGTCTTCCGGCAACGGCGGCGGAAACACTGGTGGCGGCGCCGGCAGCGGTGGCAACTCTGGTGGTGGAAGCAACGGCGGTGGCGGAGGCGCCGGTGGAGGTAATGCTGGTGGCGGTACCACTGAGCCTGGTGATACGACGGAGCCGGAGTCGCCTGAGTCGGAGGGGCCGAAGATCGGCGACGAATGCACCCAGCTCGAGGCCAACCAGGGAGCGACGACCGAAGGTGCCGATGGTTCCACTTTGAAGTGCTACACCGGTGCAGCGGATAACCCTCCGACCTGGGGAGAACTGACTGCGCAGTAACTGCTGAAGATGGGCCCGGTTTTCTGTCGCCCCAACCCATGTAGGCAAACCTAAAATGTGCGACCATGGCTGAGTAACTCTCCAAAACGACGAAAGAGGAAGCTGTGCTCTACGATGTCCCGAAGCCGACCGAAGCTCTGCTGATCACCGGTGGTCTCTCCGGCCGATCGCCGGAGAGTCCCTACCGCGTCGTCGTCGGTGGCGGTGCCTGGTCCGTGCCGGTGCTGCACCGTGTCCAGCGCTTCCACATCGGGGCGAACACGGTGAACATCCAGGTCCGGGCCCAGTCGAAGCAGAACGTGGACGTCGATGTCGAGGCTTCCGTGGTCTTCTCGGTCCAGCTGGACAAGCCGAACATCACCCAGGCCGCGAACCGCTTCCTGGGTGTGGACCATAACCAGATCCTCTCCACGGCCCACGACATCTTCTCCGGTGAGACCCGTGCGATCATCGGCACCCTCACCGTCGAGGAGATGATCTCCGACCGTCTGAAGCTCGCCGCCGAGGTGCTCCACAACGCCGAGGTGAAGATGTTGACCTTCGGCTGGCAGATCGACTCCTTCCAGATCAACTCCATCAGTGACCCTTCGGGCTACATCAACGCCCTGTCCGCACCGGAACTCGCCCGCGTTGAGCGGGAGAAGGCTGTGGCCGAGGCGCAGCGTGACGCCGAGATCGCCGAGGAGCAGGAGAAGTCCGCCCGCCGGAAGTCCCAGTACGAGCGCGACACCCAGATCGAGGTCGCCTCCAACGAGAAGGCCGTCGCCCAGTCCCGCGCCGAGGCCCGTAACGCCGAGCCGTTGGCCCAGGCCGAGGCCGACAAGTCCGTCGCCGAGAAGAAGGCCGAGCTGGCGATGATCCAGGCCAAGGCCGACCAGGACACCGCCTCCGCCCAGGCCGAGCTGGCTGTCGAGCAGGCCCGACTGACGGAGAACAACCTGGTCACCGATGTCATCAAGCCGGCCGAGGCAGAGGCGAAGCGTAAGCGCATCGAGGCCGAGGCAGAGGCGGAGTCCACCCGGATCACCGCCGAGGCCCTGTCCGCCGGCGACGCCATCGCCTTGGACCAGCAGATGATCGAGCAGATGCCCGACATCATGCGCGCCATTGCCGACAGTCTGGCCACCTCGAACCTGACCATGATCGGCGACGGTCAGGACCTGACCAAGCTGCTCAGCCAGCTCGCCGGTATCGCACCCGAGCTGCGCAAGCTGGCGCGTCCCACCGGCGAAGCCGCCGGCGAGACCGCCGCCGCAGCTGCAGAGTAGTTCAAGGGATCATCCGCGGCACCAGGCGCACCAGCGCCACCATCACCAGCAACTCCACCAGGGTCTGGGTGACGACCACCAGCGGGGCAAGCTGGTAGTCGTCCGGCAACGCCAGCACCAGTGGCAGCACCACCAGGGAGTTGCGGGTGACCCCGGTGAACACCGTCGCTCGTCGGGCGGCGGTGTCTTGTTTCGCCAGACGTCCCACCACCGTTCCGAGCCCGGTCATCACCACCGCGAAGGCGAGGTAGACGGGAACCACGGTGACCAGGGCGTCCCACCGGCTCGCGACCCCGCTGATCTGAGAGGCGACAACCACGGCCAGGGTCGCCATCATCAGCGGCACCATCGCATTCGAGAACCCCGTGTCCACGGCACGCGTGGTACGAGCTGTGGCACCGGTCCCGGACGCCACCCATTGCGTGATCCCGGCGGCGGCGAGCGGCAGCAGGATCAACAGCAGGAAGGCCTCGACGAAGGGGCCGGGATCCACCGAGTCGACCACGTCCGCGCAGACGAACAGCCAGAGGTATCCCGACAGCGCGACCATCTGCACCAGCATCAGCACCGGGGTGGCCGCCAGCAGCCGGTCGGACGCTCCGCCCGCCAGTCCCGTGAACACGATGACGTAGTCGATGCACGGGGCGAGCAGCACGAAGAGCACGCCGACCAACAGAACCCGGTCGTCGGCGATGGGCCTGGTCAGAAGCCACACCACCAATGGCACAAGCAGGAAGTTCAGCGCCCCGATCGTCGCCAGGAACCGCCAGTCGCGCCCCGCGTCGAGAATCCGTCGGAAGGGGACGGCGAGGAAGGTGGCGTAGAGCAGTAGAACCAGGACGGGATTGATGGCCACCTCGGCCGGGTCCGCTACTGCCGGGAGCGCGAGCCCCACAACTCCACCGACCACCAGAGCCAGCAGGTACAGCACCACCTGGTGTCGCTCCATCCACGGCACAAGACCGGACGGGGCGGTAGGCGAGGCGGCGGCAGTGTTCGGGGGCTCTGTCACCCCGCCCAGCCTAATGGCCGTGTTCTCCAACGGCCCAGAGCATCAGCGACGCAACGGCAGTGCGGTGAAGTCGATCAACGCCCTGGGCGCGTCCGCATTGCCACCGACACTGACCCGTCCCGCGTCCAGGTCCACGACGACGTCAGCGACGACCCCGCCAACTAGCTGTCCACCGGGATCGACCAGCACCCGGCACCGCTGCGGATGCCAGGCCGCCTCCCATTCCTCGACGGTGTCGACCTCGGCGACGTCCTGGCCGATCACACGGCCGGACGGGGCGATCGTCTCCGCCACGGTCTCGGCACCGGCACCGGTGATCACCGTCGTGGATCCCGGCGGCAGGTTCAACTGCACCGGTACCCCGTACTCATCGGTGCCGATCATCCATCCAGGTAGCGCCGCGGCGGTGAGCACCGTGTCCGACTGACAGCGCCGTGCACCCACCGGGAGATAACCCAAACGGCTGGCCAGCAGATCGCACCCGGCGGCGGCCCAACTCATCCTCACCGCGACGTCCTCCGGAATCCCGAGCAGGCACCGGGTGGTCTGGCGCAGCAACGATGCGAGCCCTGCGTAGGAACGCTGCACCGTCGTCGTGGGGCGTGGCGCCGGGGCGGTGGCCAGTTCGATCGGTGTCCCGTCCATGCGCAGACCCGTGGCAAGACGTCCCATGAGGTCTGCGTCCAACCGCACAGGATCCGCTGCAGCCGAACCCCACAGGTCCGGGTGACAGGGATAGACCTGGAACCACGTCATCGTCGCCGGACGCACCCGCCCGTGCACCTGTGCGTGGAACCACTCCACCGGTCGTCGAAGCTGCGCATATCCCCGCATCGTGTCCCCTTTGTCCCCATGTGCCTTCAGTAAGCGATGTACTATCATCTAGCAAAGCACGGTCACCGGGGGATTGCGGGGGAATGCCTGATTCTCCTTCAGCGCTTCCCCGTTGTGACCAGGGGTGGACACAACATGACATACAGGGGGATCCTCCATGAGGACTACGGGACTTCAGGTCTCCGGCTACGCATTTCTGCTGCGCCGAACCGAACTGGCGCTGGTCATCGGCGACCCGCGCATGGCGCAGGACCCTTTGCGCACCCAACGCCGTGCGGTCGGGGTGGGGCTGCTGCTGTCGTTGCTGGTCGCCGGTGGAATGCTGCTCGTCGCGATGCTGCGTCCGCAACCCTCCATCGACGGTGCCGGGCTGGTCGCGGACGAGTCCGGCGCATTGCACGTCCGCATCGACGACGTCTTCCATCCGGTCACCAACGTCGCCTCGGCGAGACTCCTGCTCGGCTCCCCGGAGGAGGTCACGCGGTCGACCTCCGCTCAGTTGTCGCAGGTTCCGTCGGGGCCGCCGGTGGGCATTCCGGACGCTCCGGGGGTCGTTGCCGCGTCCACCGCCCAGTGGGCGTTGTGCCGCAACGGGGTCGTTGCGTCGGGGCCAACGTCGGCACCGTCGATGCCGGACGCCGGACCTGTGGTGGTGGACGCACCGTCCGGGCTGTGGCTGGTCGTCGACGACACGAGGATGCTCCTCGGACCGTCCGACGATATCGGCGGGCGACTTGCCCGGGCGGTGGGCGCGGTTCCGGTCCCGGTGACCGAGGGGATGCTGCAGGTTCTGGACCGTGGTCCCGATGTGGTTCTGGGCGCGCTGGACCGCCTGGTGACCAGCGGTGACCGGGTGTTCCTCGCCGGACCGACGCGCGTCGCCGAGGTCTCCGGAACCCGTCGGGCCGTCGCCGAGGTGTTGGTCGCGGATCCGGCGGAACATCTTCCGCTCGCGGAGATCATGGCCCGTCCGGAGATGGACGGGACTGAGGCGCTGGCCCATGTGCCCACGGACATGTCCTTCGACCCGATCGGGGACGTCTGCGTGGGCGACGGTGTGGTCACTGCCCCGGACCCGGGTTCGGACGACGGCACGAGCTCCCACTTCGTGGGGCCACGTGGCACCTCCGCCGTCCTCACCGAACGCGGTTTCGTGCTGGTCAGTGAGGCGGGTGTGAGGTACTCGGTGACCTCGGTGGAGGAGTTGGAGTCGATGGGAAACTGGGGCGGTGAGGACGGTGTCACGGCATTGCCCGACGTTCCCTTCCGGGTGCTGGAGCTTCTGCCGGACGGCGGCGTGTTGTCCCGGGACCGGGCGATCGGGACGGTCAGCTCACCGTCGGCCTAGGCTGCGCACCCCGCGTAGCACCGCAGCGCCCAGCACGGTCACCACCCCGAGGACACCGAGGCCCAGAGGTATCCGTAGGTCACGGTCTTCCGGGATCGGGTGAGTCACGGCCACGGTCGTCGGCAGGGTGAAGGACCCGGGGACAAAGCCGCTGTCGACGAGGCGGTCCGCCGCAGCGGCGACGGCCGCCTGGGGGTCGACGACGTTCACTACTCCACGCTGTGCGGTCTCCACCAGCAGCGACCGCACCTGTGTCGCCGACAGCCCTGGATCCACCTGCCAGACCAGTGCCGCAGTCGCGGCCACGACCGGGGTCGCGAAACTGGTTCCGGTGAAGGGGGCGGGATCCCCGACCACAGTCTGCACCGTGTGGTCCCCGTCGCCGCCGACTTGCAGTGGTGCCGACACCGGCCCACCAGGGGCGTGCAGGTCGACCCAGTGGCCGGGGATGGTGTACTCGGCGGACACCCGTCCAGCATTGAGTTGCGTGCCGGTGGCTCCGGTCATGCGGGCATCCACCCCGCCGACGGTGAGGACACCCGGGAGGGCGGCAGGGTAGGGAACCTGACCGTCCTGACACTGCCCGGCGTTGCCGGCCGCGGCGACGACGAGCAGTCCCGCGTCCTCGGCGGCGGCCACCGCGCGACGGAGCTCGGCGGTGTCCTCGCAGGCCACCACGGACATGGTGATCACCCGAACGTCGTGCTCGGCGGCGGCGCGGCGTGCCCGGTCCACGGCAGTGACCAGGTCGGCCACGGTGGTGCGGGTAGGGTCCTCGCCGGCACCGGTGCCCTGACGCACCGAGAGGATGGTGGCGTCCGGGGCGACCGTACGGACCACACCGGCAACCGCTGTTCCGTGCAGCAGGCACCGGTCGCGGTCGTCGGGGCTCACCGTGCGTATCCCTGGGGCGTCGATGCCGGTGTCGATGACGGCGACGCCGATGCCGCGTCCGGTGGACACCTGGTGGGGCAGGTCGACGTCGATCGGCAACGGGTCACCGAAGACCGGCTCATCGCACCGGGGTTGGGCCGAGGCGACCGTCGTCACCGGAGCCATCGTGAGGACGATCGTGACGGCGAGTCCCAGCGCCGGCGCCCGTCTCATCCGATGCCCCGGACCAGCTCGAAGACACCGGTGGTCGCGATGAGCAGAGGGATCGACACCGCGAATGCGATGGTTTCGGTGACGTCCAGGACCCGCCCGGCCAGGGGTGAGGTCACCCGGATCGCCGGTAACGCCGCCGGGAGGAGTGCCAGCAGTGACCACGCTCCAGGCAGATGGAGTGCCACCCAGGTCAACATCAGTGTCGCGGTGACGGTCACCGCTACGGAGTGCACCGGCCTGCACGCCCGGGCGGACAGTCCGGTCAGTGCGACGACCAGCAGAGCGGCGATGGTCCAGGTGGACACGTCCGACTCCCCGGCAGGGAGCAGTTGAACCGTTCCGGCGAGCAGGGCCACGCAGCAGGTCACCACCAGCGCCGGATGTAGTGTGCGGGCCCGGTCGGCGGCATCCCCGGTGGGGGACCGGTCGTCGGAGGTGGACTCCAGTGCGTCGAAGAGACCCGTCGCCGGGATCCGTGGCAACCGCACCCCGGCGAGGCCGAGCGCGACCTGGCCGGAGAAGGTCAGCACCGTGAGTCCCAGCAGCATCGTCGCCCCGGGGACGATGTTGACTGCCGCGGCGATGAGCAGTCCCACGCACACCACCCGCTCCGACCCGGGACGCCACACCGACAGGGTGGCCAGCAGGCATGCGGCGACGACGCTGACCTGCAGTCCCACCCCGAATCCAAGCAGTGCGGCAACCGGAACATACCGTGCGTCGGTCAGGGACGCGGCGGCCGCGGCGAGAGCGGCGACCAGGAGGACAGCCCAGATGAGCAGCGCGGCGACCGGTACCCCGGCAACTCCATCGAGGACCGCCTGCGCGGGCTCGCTGACCTCCAGCGGGTGCCACACCAGTGTCGGGAGCTGATCGAGGGTGGCGGCAGGCAGGAACCACGACACCACCGCTGCCAGGCATGCGGCGACCCAGACAGCAGGGGAGGTGGGGACGTCACCGCTGAGCCGGCCGACATCGTCGACCGGTGGGGCGGGCAGTCCGGCACGCTGCAGGGTGAGACGTTCACCGGGGCGGACCTCGGATTCGGCCAGGGAGTGCTCGGGGCGCAGCACACCCAGCGGTCCGGACAGGCGCCACAGGTCGCCAGGTTCGGCGTTGACCAGGTGCGGGATGAGCTCGGCGACGGGCACGGTGTCCGCGACGGTTGCCTCGACGGTACGGTCCGGGCCCCGCCCGGTGACGGTGATGCTGACGGCGATCATGGATGGAAAATCCCCCGTGGTGTTCTCCGCCTGCGGCCGGTCGCGTCCCCTCCGACGCATCCCCTCGGTCAACCACAGGCGGTCCACTGCGCAGCGTAGCCGAAAAAGTCTCCCGCGGTGAACAACTATGCGGTATTGTTCGTCTCCAAGGGACGGGGCAGGATTCGGGGGCTCCGTGGGTATGGGGAATCAAGAGGGGTTGATCGATCGTGAAATCGCAGGCACCGCCGACTCTGCCGAAGAGCAAGCAGCCGTTCATCCGGCTGCTCATGCCGGTGGTGATGGTGATCGCCGTGGTCGGCATGGTCGCCGCCATGGTGTTGTCCGGGATGGGACGTAGTCCGATGGCGTTCATCTTCCCGCTGATGATGCTCGGTTCCCTGGCGATGATGATCTCGCCGGGTGGCCAGGACGTCGACGAGATCCGGCGTGGATTCCACCGTCACATCGATGCCTTGACAGATTCACTGCGCAGGGCACGTCGTCGGCAGTGGGAGGACGCCGCGGTGCGTCGTCCGGACCCACAGGCGTTGTGGACGTTCGTCGCCGGATCCACGGATACCGAGGAGGCCGGCGTGGTGCGGATCGGTACCGCGGTCCAGGCACCGGACGATCCGCTGGAGATCCCGGTGGACGCCCCACCTGAGGACCTGGAACCGGTCTGCGCCACCACGCTGCGCAGTCTGGCAGGCAGCTACGCAACCGTCGAGGCCCCGGTCGCCGTGGACCTCCGCGAGTTCGATTGCATGGTGGTCACCGGCCCCGGGGCGGTGGGGCTGGTCCGTGCGATCCACGGCCAGCTGGTGATGCAGGACGCTTCGGCCGTCACCGTGCAGGGGCCGCACCAGAGGTGGCTGCCGCACGACGGACCACTGACCGTGCGGGTGGTGGGAACATCGGACGTAGCAATGCCGACCCCGGTCTCCGGTGGCGACACGGTGACGGTCATCGCCGACGACGGGGAGGACGCGTCGTCGGCCGAGTGGCATGAACTCGCCCGGAGTTCGGGCCTGCTGCTTCGGGTGGACACCGACCGGGTGACGTCGGTGTGGACCGTCGACGGCTGGCGGGCCTTCGCCACCGCCGATCTCCTCAGCGACGTGGAACTGTCCGCGCTGTGCCGATCGCGGATGACCCGGCGTGCGGCGTCCTCCCTGCTGGATCTCGGCGGCGGTGACCTACGGGCACCGATCGGCTTCGCCCCGGCGCCCGTGTACCTGGACATCCGTGAGTCCGCCAAGGGCGGGATCGGTCCACACGGGCTGTGCATCGGGGCCACCGGGTCGGGAAAGAGTGAGCTGCTGAAGGCCGTGGTCACCAGTTTCGCCCACCATCACACCGCCGAGGAACTCAACTTCGTGCTCATCGACTTCAAGGGCGGGGCGGCGTTCGCCGGCCTGGAGCGGCTGCCGCACACCAGCGCGGTGATCACCAACCTGTCGGAGGAGGCGGTACTGGTCGACCGGATGCAGGACTCCCTGCTCGGTGAGATGCACCGACGCCAGGAGAAACTGCACGCGGCCGGGGTGGCGACCGCCGCCGACTACAACCGGGCCTTCCCCGGTGAGATGCCGGCGCTGTTCATCATCGTGGATGAGTTTTCGGAACTCCTGCATTCCCGTCCCGAGTTCGCCGAGGTCTTCGCCGCCATCGGACGCCTGGGCCGAAGCCTGCAGATGCATCTGCTGCTGGCCAGCCAGCGGTTGGAGGAGGGCCGGCTGCGTGGTCTGGAATCACACCTGTCGTACCGGATCGCCCTGCGGACCTTCTCGGCCTCCGAGTCGCGCCAGTTGATCGGCTCGACGGCGGCCTTCGAGCTGCCTGCCGCGCCGGGTGCGGCGATCCTGTCGTCGACCAGCCAGGTCCGCTTCCAGTCCGCCTACGTGTCCGGCCCTGAGGTGCCCCGCGACCAGCGTCTGGTCTGCGAGCTCGGGGTGGAACCTGAGTCGGCCGGGACAACGATGGACTTGGTCGTCAACGAACTGGCCGGGCCGAACCGGCACCCGATCTGGTTGGATCCGCTGCCGGAGAGACTGGAAGCCAGCGCGGTGATGGGGGCCGACGCTCCGTTGACCGTGTCACTGGGGCTCGAGGACCTCCCGTTCGACGGGGTGCAACGCCGCTTCGTGCTGGATCTCCGCCGCCGCCACTGGGCGGTGGTGGGACAGCCGGGCACCGGCAAGACGATGCTGCTGCGCTCCCTGGTGCTCGGGGTCGCGTTGTCCTCTCCGTCGGTGGCGGTGTACGTGGTGGATCCCGGTGGTTCGCTGAACCACCTCGAGCGGTTGCCGCAGGTGGCGTGCGTGGCAGGGCCCGAACTGCTGCCTCGGATCCTCGACGAGCTCGAGGAGACCGGCGGGGACGTCCCGGCGCACCGGGTGCTCATCGTCGACGGGGTGGAGTCCCTCGGAGAGGAGGACCGCCGTTTGGCGACGTTCACCGCCGGTGCATTGGAGCGCGGTGTGCACGTGGTCGTCGCCTCCCAACGCTGGACGTTCCGTCCCAGCCTGCGTGATCTGCTCACGGGCTCGGTGGAGCTACGGATGAACCCCGTCGACTCGAATTTCCGGGATGCCCAACGCAGCCTTCCGGACCTGCCGGGGCGTGGGGTGTCACCGCAGGGCAAGCACCTGCAGGTGGTGGTCTCCGGGGCCCAGGACATCGAGCACGCCCGGCGGGTCAGTGTGGACCGTGGCGAGGTGGACCGGGAACTGCGGGTGCTGCCCGAGTTCTGCAGTATTCATGAGCTCGAGCAGGACGGCACCGGAGACGGCGGCGACACTGGCGCAGTGCCACTCGGTGTCGGTGGACCGCGTCTGTCCACGGTCTGGTGGACGCCGGCGTCGTTGCCACACCTGACGGTGGTGGGGCAGTCCGGCGCCGGTGCGACCACCGCCCTCCGGACCGTGATCGCCGCGGTGGCCGACACCGGCACCGACAGCGCTGCGCTCCTGGTCTCGGATGCTCGCCGGGGACTGCTCGGTGAGACCGGTTACGCTTCACCGGCGCGGTTCGCCGACAAGGTGCGTGACTGGGTGACCGTGTTGACCGGACGGATCCCCGATGACGGGGTGACCCCGGAGATGCTGCGGAACCGGAGTTGGTGGAGCGGGCCCGAGCTGTACGTGGTGGTCGACGATCTTGACCATTCCGTGGAACTGGCCGCGGCGGTGGACCTGCTGGTCCCGCTGTTGCCTCATGCCGCGGACATCGGGCTGCACCTGGTGCTCGCCCGCCGGAGCGCTGGCATGGCCCGCCACGCGTTCAGCCCGTTGATGCAGGGAACCCGTGATCAGTCGGCGTGGCTCGTGTTGTCGGCACCGAGGGAGGACGGCCCGGTTGCGGGGCAGGTGCTGTGTCCCAGGAATCCGGGACGGGGTCTGCTGGTGCAGGGCAACCCGGTGGAGCTGCAGGTGGCGGTGGCCCCGGTTGCCGGCGGCAGGGATGAGGTTGACGCGGCGACTGATACGAACGTGGAGGTGACGGTATGAGCACGATGCTGACCGAGGCAGTGGCGTTGGGAGAGTCGGGGGTTCTGGTCAACGGCATGTCGGCGACGGACCTCCTGAGCCGGTTCCGGGTCATCGGTGAACAGCCCGCAGGGCCGTCCCCGGACTTCCGTGGGTCAGGTGTTCCACTGTCCCGGCTGGAGGCCGTACGGGAGCTGGTCGCGGAGGTGCTGGAGGAACGGGCCGCCGACCCGGAGCTCACCAGTGCCAATCCTGCGGTGCCGAGGACGGTGTTCCCCTGGGGGATCGGTATCGGGACCTCGGATGTGGTGGTGGTCGGTCCGGACAAGGAGGTCACCGCCGCCTATCTGCGGATGGTAGGGCTGCGTGCCCGGACGGTGGACGCCACGGAGGCGTTGCGCATCGCCGGCGATCTGGCGACGGCTCGTTCCCTGTTGACCGATGGAGAACTGGAGGAACCTGAAACTGAGTCGGCCCCGGAACAAGAACCGGAACCGCACCATGATGTCCGGGAACGCCGGAAGCTGAAGCTCGACGGCAGGACGCTCCCTCGTCCCGCGATCGCCGCCGCGGTCAGCGTCCTCGTGGTCGGTGGTGCCGCCGTGGTCGTCGCGACTACGGTCGTCCTGCCCGCTTCCGGTACAGCCGAAGAGTTGTCACGGAGTCCGGAGACGTCCGCGCCGGCACAGTCCGCCGCCGACGTCCCGGGGGAGCATTGGCGAGATCTGACCTCGAACCGGGGAGAGGACGAGCCCGGTGTGGCCCGCCCGGAGGTGACGGTCACCGTCGATGTCCCCGGGTGGCAGGTCACCGACAGTTCCGGACAACGTGACATCTGGACGTCCGACGACCCGGACATGCGGGTGCTGACCGCAGCGGTCCCGACACCGGTCGGTACCCAGGCGGAGCTGGACACCGCGATGCTTGCCGCATTGGAGGATGCCGTCGGTGCCGGTGATGTCGTGGTGACCGCGAGGTCACCTGTGGACTACGAGGAGGTGTTCCCGGAGTCCACGACCACCTGGCGGGTGCGGCTGGTCGACGGCCACCAGGTGTCGGTGGGGTGCCAGTACCGTCAGGAGTCCGCGCAGCGGATGGAGGTCTGTGACCGGTTCACATCGACTGCGCGGGTGAGGTAGGGGATCAGATGCTGTCGGCGGTGACCTTCTCGCCCTCGGTCGCGATCTCCTCGCGCTCGTGGGGCAGCGGCTCGGGATCGTCCATCAGCTTGCCCGCCCGACGGTCGGCGAGGTACTGCGTCATCTCCTCCTTGACCTTCGGTGCCAGGACGAGCATCCCGGCCATGTTGACGAAGATGCATGTGAACAGTGCGGCGTCGGCAAAGTCGATGATGTTGCTGAAGGACATGATGCAACCGATGACCACCAGGACACAGAGGACCAGGCGGTAGACGGTGTCGGAGAACTTGCTCGTGCCGAACAGGTGGCGCCATGCCTGGATGCCGTAGTAGGACCAGGTGATCAGGGTGGAGAACGCGAACAGGAAGACGGCCACGGCCAGAACCACCGGGAACCAGGAGATGACCGACCCGAAGGCGTCGGAGGTGACGACGATGTCTCCGGGGCCGCCTCCGTCGGCGGCCTGCTCACGAGCATCGTGGTAGGAGGGCTGGTCGGCGACGATGATGATCAGGGCGGTCATGGTGCAGACCACCACGGTGTCGATGAACGGTTCGAGCATGGCATTGAAGCCCTCGGAGACCGGGCGGCGGGTCTTCACCGCGGAGTGGGCGATCGGTGCGGAACCGACACCGGCTTCATTGGAGAAGAAGGCACGCTGGAAACCGATGAACATGACGCCGATGACACCACCGGCGACGCCCTCGGGGCTGAAGGCGCCCTCGACAATGGAACCGAACGCTGCCGGGATGTTGGTGATGTTCGCCACCAGGACAACCAGGCCGGCGACAACGTAGAGGATTGCCATCGACGGGACGATCTTCTCGGCGACTGTGGCGATGGACTTGATGCCTCCGATGATCACCAGTGCGATCAGCAGGGCCATGCCGAGCCCGAAAATGATTGCCGCGGCATCTGAGCCCATGAAACCGTCATCGCCGCCGGTGACGCTGCGAACCTGGGCGAAGGCCTGGTTGGCCTGGAACATTCCGCCGCCGAGCCAGCCGAACAGCAGGATGCCGATCGCGAAGATTCCGGTGAGGATCGCCACCGGGACCTTGCCGAGCTTGCGGAAGGCGACCTTGAGGTACTGGAAGGGGCCACCGTGGACCATGCCGTTTTCGTCGATCTTGCGGTACTTCACGCCCAAGGTGCACTCCACGAACTTGGTGCACATACCGACGAGACCAGCGCAGATCATCCAGAAGGTCGCTCCCGGTCCACCGAGAGAGACCGCCGCCGCCACGCCGGCGACGTTTCCCATGCCGACCGTGGCCGACAGTGCCGAAGCGAGCCCCTGGAAGTGGGTCACTTCGCCGGGGTCGGACTTTCGGCTCCATTTGCCCTTGAGCACCTCAAGGGAGATGTTCATTTTCCGGAACTGGATGAATCCGAAGTAGGCGGTGAGGCTGACACCGACCACGATCGCGAGCAGGACGATCAGGGAGATGTTGGGTGCCACCTCCACGAAAATGATCCCACCGTAGAAGTCTTCGATTCCACCGAACCATCCGTCGATGGTCTCGGCCACTCCCTGGAAGCCGGTGGTTACTGTGTCATCCTGCGCCTGTATCAGGTATGGATCCGGACTCATATGTCCTCTTTCTCCTCTGGGTAACTGTTCGTCATGAACATCGGGGTTACTTGCTGGAGCGAGGGGTTTTCCCGCTACCTGGGGAGGAAATTTATTGGTCCGGCATTTCCATTCGTTTTGAGAGAGATGATGAAGAAGTAACTGATTGTTTCCGGGGATTTTCGGGGTTTCCGGTACCGGGCACAGCAAACCCCGCGTCCAGTCAGTTGTTCCGACGGCACGCGGGGTGATGGGCGGCTGTTTATCCGAGCTGGCTGCGCGCCGGCTCTGCGGCGCCATCCCGGTTGAAGCGCTTGAGCTGGGTGACGTGCTCCGGGGTCAGTTCGTCGAGGGTGTTGACCTGCAGCAGTTTCATGGTGCGGACGATCTGGGAGCGCAGGATCTCGATGGTGCGGTCCACGCCTTCCCGGCCGCCGGCCATCAGTCCGTAGAGGTAGGCCCGGCCGATCAGGGTGAAGTCCGCGCCCAGGGCGATGGAGGCGACGATGTCGGCACCGTTCATGATGCCGGTGTCGACGATGATCTCCATGTCGTCGCCGACCTCGCGGGCGACCCGGGGCAGCAGCTCGAAGGGCACGGGGGCGCGGTCGAGCTGGCGTCCACCGTGGTTGGACAGCACGATGGAGTCCACCCCCAGGTCGGCCAGGGTCTTGGAGTCCTCGACATTCTGGACACCCTTGACGGAGATCTTGCCCGGCCACATCTCCCGGATGATCTTCAGGTCCTCGTAGTTGATGGTCGGGTCCATCGCGGAGTCGAGCAGTTCGCCGACGGTGCCACCGGTGGAGGACAGGGAGGCGAACTCCAGCGGCGGGGTGGTCAGGAAGTCGACCCACCACCAGGGCCGGGGGATGGCGTCCAGGATGGTCTTCGCGGTGAGCTGCGGCGGGATGGAGAAACCGTGGCGGGTGTCGCGCATCCGGTTGCCGGCGACCGGGGTGTCGACGGTGAAGAAGAGGGTGTCGAAGCCGGCCTTGGCGGCACGCTCGACCAGCCCGTAGGAGATCTCGCGGTCCTTCATCACGTAGAGCTGGAACCAGTTGCGGCCGTCCGGGTTGGTGGCCTTGACGTCCTCGATGGAGGTCGTGCCAAGGGTGGAGAGGCTGAAGGGGATCCCTGCGGCGGCTGCGGCGCCGGCGCCGGCGATCTCTCCCTCGGTCTGCATCAGGCGGGTGAAGCCGGTGGGTGCGATGCCGAAGGGCAGGGCAGAGGTGCCGCCGTGGATGTTGGCCGTGGTGTCGGTGGAGGAAGCGTCCTTGAGGATGGACGGGTGGAATTCGACGTCCTCGAAAGCCTGGCGGGCGCGGGCGATGGAGATCTCGCCTTCTGCGGCGCCGTCGGTGTAGTCGAAGGCGGACGCCGGGGTACGACGCTTGGCGATCTTCCGCAGGTCGTAGATGGT
>DXGC01000001.1 GCA_019114135.1 Candidatus Corynebacterium avicola | reverse complement strand
ATCAGGCGTTCTCGTTGATCCACTTCTCGACGAGGGCAGCCTCGTTGACGATGATGTCGCGGACGTAGTCGGCGACCTTCGGCTCGATGACCGGGCCGATCATCGGGATGGTGACGTCGATGTCGACCTCGGCCTCGAGGGTGGTGGAGCCGTCCTCGTCGATGAGGGTGAGCTCGGCCTCGAACTTCACCGGGGCCCCCTTGATCTCGGCGTTCATCTCACCGTTGGCGGTGCCGTCCTCGAGGGCCTCGAAGGAGATGGTGCGCTTCAACTTCAGGCTCTGGGAGACCATGGATCGCACGGCCTCGGGCAGGGCGTCGGGGGCGAGGACCTCGAAGAGGGCCACGTTGATGGGGTCGGCGGAGAACTCCGCGACCTCGCCGGGCTCTTCGGCGATGTTGGCGGCCTCGAACTCCCAGTACGCCTTGGTGGACAGCGCTTCGTAGACCTTGTCAGCCGGGATGTTGACGGTGGTCGAGGTTTCAATGTGAGTTGTCATGCCGACAGACTACCGTTAACGGCGTGAGTTCTCTTGATTCTGTGTTCCTTGCGTCAACAATTGCAGCGATCGGCCCCCGGCCCGACGTCACGACGGCCGAGGTCGACTTCGCCGCGCTGACGACGCTGCGTGTCGGCGGTGCACCCGCCGCCACCGTCGTGTGCCGGTCGGCGGAGGCCGTCGCCGAGGTGGTGGGCACCCTCGACGGGCAGGACGTCCCGTTGCTGGTCGTCGGCGGTGGCTCCAACCTGGTGGTGGGGCAGGACGTGGACGACCGGGTCGTCGTCCTGATCGCCGCCGGCGGTTCCGAGGGCGAATCCGACACACCGGTACAGATCGACACCGAGACCGGCCTGGTGCGCGCCTTCGCCGGAGTGGTGTGGGACGACCTGGTCGCTGCCACCGTGGAGGCCGGCCTGGGCGGAGTGGAGTGCCTCTCCGGTATCCCGGGGTCGGTCGGCGCCACCCCCGTCCAGAACGTCGGTGCCTACGGCGCCGAGGTGTCCCAGGTGCTGCACCGGGTGCAGCTCTTCGACCGCACCACCGGCGAGCTCGGGTGGGTGTCCCCGGAGTCACTGGACCTGGCGTACCGATACTCCAACCTGAAGTTCACCAACCGTGCCGTGGTCACCGCCGTGGAGTTCCAGTTGACCACCGACGGTCTCAGCGCCCCGCTGCGCTTCGGTGAGCTGGCCCGACGCCTCGGCGTCACCGAGGAGGAGGGTGCGGCCGGGCAGGCCCGTCGTCCTGTCGCCGAGGTACGGGACGCCGTGCTCGCCCTGCGCGCCGGCAAGGGCATGGTGCTCGACGAGGACGACCACGACACCTGGTCGGCCGGCTCCTTCTTCACCAACCCGGTGGTCACCGGTGAGGACACCCGTGACGCCGTCATCGACGCCGTCACCAGCCGCTGCGGTGCCGAGACCGCCGCATCGATGCCCTGCTACCCGGCAGGCACCGACGTCGACGGAACCCCGCAGTTCAAGTTCTCCGCGGCCTGGCTCATCGAACGCGCCGGATTCCCCAAGGGCTGGCAGGTCCCGGCCGACCAGGGCGGCACCGGACGGGCGGGGCTGTCCACGAAGCACACCCTGGCGCTGACCAACCGGGGGAGCGCGGTCAGCGAGGACATCGTCCAGCTGGCCCGTGCGGTGCGCGCCGGGGTGCAGGACGCCTTCGGTGTCACCCTTGAGCCGGAGCCCGTGTGGATCGGGGTCAGCATCGAAGGGTAGCGGTCGACCCAGCCGGGTCGACCGGCACGGCGTAATCTGGGGTGTCATGCGCGTCGCAATGATCTCCATGCACACGTCCCCGTTGGAGCAGCCCGGTATCGGGGATGCCGGCGGCATGAACGTGTACGTCCGTAATGTCGCCCAGCACCTGGTGGCCCACGGAGTGGAGGTGGACGTGTTCACCCGTGCCACCCGTGCCTCCCAGGGTGAGGTCGTGGAAGTCTCCCCGGGACTTCGGGTGATCAACTGCGTGGCCGGGCCCTTCGAGGGCCTGCCGAAGGAGTCGCTGCCGACCCAGTTGGCGGCCTTCACCGGCTCGGTGCTGTCCTTCGTGCGCCGCGAGGCAGGACGTAACGGCGAGACCCCCGACCGCACCGGTGCCGGACGCTACGACCTGATCCACTCCCACTACTGGCTGTCCGGCCAGGTCGGCTGGCTGCTGCGCGACCTGTGGGGCGTTCCGATGGTGCACACCGCGCACACCTGGGCGGCGGTGAAGAACCTCGCCCTGGCCGAGGGCGACACCCCGGAGCCGGAATCGCGACGCATCTGTGAGCAGCAGATCATCGACAACGCCGACCGGATCATCGTCAACACCCAGGACGAGGCGGACGCCCTGGTGACCGCCTACGACGCTGATTCGGCCAACCTCTCGGTGGTGTCCCCGGGCGTCGACGTCCACCGTTTCACCCCCGGTTCCGACCGGGCGACGGAGCGCTCCCGTCGCGAACTGGGCATCCCGCTGCGGGCGAAGGTCATCGCCTTCATCGGACGGCTGCAGATGCTCAAGGGGCCGCACATCCTGCTGCGTGCGGCCGCCGACCTGATCCGTCGGCACCCGGAGCAGAACATCCGCGTGGTGATCTGCGGTGGTCCGTCCGGCACCGGGCTGGAGCGTCCGGACGAGCTGCACGACCTCGCCGCGGAGCTGGGCGTGTCCGGCTACGTGCGTTTCCTGTCGCCGCGTCCTCCCGAGGAACTGGTGACCGTCTACCAGGCCGCCGACATCATCGCCGTACCCAGCTACAACGAGTCCTTCGGACTGGTGGCCCTGGAGGCGCAGGCGTCCGGTACCCCGGTGGTCGCCGCCCGCGTCGGCGGACTGCCGTTGACCGTGACCGAGGGCGTCAGCGGCGTGCTCGTCGACGGCCACGACCCGGCGGACTGGTCGACGGCGCTGGAGGGGTTGATCGTCGACGACGATCTGCGTAACTCCATGTCGGACGGTGCCCCCGCGCATGCCGCGAAGTACTCCTGGGACGTCACCGTGGAGAAGATGGTCGACGAGTACCGGAAGATCATCGACCGGTGGGCGTCCAACGACTGCGCCGGCCAGGCGGCGTCGCTGTGCTCGTTGGAGACGCGTGACCCCAGCGGGGCAGGTAACGCAGGCGGTGCCGCGTTTCCGGCCGCCGCGCCCGCCGTCGGGGAGTAGATTTGAAGCCATGGAACTGCAGCAGCTGAGGGAACTCCTGGACGAGGCGGAAGTCGACTACGAGGTCGCCGGTGGGGAAGCGGACCCCGACAAGGCGGAGGCGTTGGTGGTGGTCCTGCCCGGTGAACGCCGGTTGAAGACCAACGCCCTCTTCCTGCCGCAGGACGGCATGTTCCGCGTCGAGGCCTTCGTGTGTCGTGCGGTCGAGGAGGCGCACGCCGAGGTCTACCGTCTGCTGCTGCAGCACAACCGCAAGGCCTACGGGGTGCACTACACCCTGGACAACAACAACGACATCTACCTCGCCGGACAGTTCCCGGACACCTCGACTGCCGAGGACGTCCAGCGCATTCTCGGGCAGGTGCTGGAGCTGGCCGACGGGGACTTCAACCACATCCTCGAGCTCGGTTTCGAGACCTCGATCCGACGCGAGTGGGAGTGGCGGCTGGACCGTGGCGAGCCGACGTTCAACCTTGCCGCCTTCGAGCGGCTGCGTCCCGGCTACGAGGAGGAGCGGCGCCGCGAGCGTCAGGAGCGTGTGGAGCGCGCCGAGGAGGGGACCTCCACGCCTCCCGCGCCGTCTTCGCCGTCCACCCCGCCCGCGCCGGGGGCGTAATCCTGGGTCAGTCCACGACGTAGCGCAGCTGCACCATGCCGCTGTCGAAGCGGCGTTCGTGGACCAGGCGCAAGGGGATCCGGACCTCCGGGAACATGCGTAGGCCGCCACCGATGAGGACCGGACAGACGACCATGTGCACCTCGTCCACCAGGCTCAGCCGCAGCATCTCGGCCGCCAGGGTGGGGCCGTCCACGGTGAGGTCCTTGTCCGTGGCCTCCTTGACCGCACGGACTTCTTCGGCGTCAACCTGCCGCTCCAGCCGCGTCCGCGAGGTGACGACCTCGGGGAGGGTGGTGGAGTAGACGATCTTCTCCTTTGCTTGCCAGTCCCTGGCGAAGACCTCCGACTCCGGCGAGTCCGCCGCGAGGTCCGGGTCGGTCTCCCACACGGTCATCATCTCGTACATCCGACGCCCGTACAGGTACGTGCCGACGTCCGACATGTCCTGGTTGATGGTCTCGAGGACCTGTTCATCGGGACGTGCCCAGTCGTCGAAGCGTCCCTCCTCGTCCGCGACGTATCCGTCTGCCGAGCAGATCATCGAGTAGATCAGGCGTCCCATCGACGCCACCTTCCTTCAGTCCGTGGTTGCACAGCTGCCACCTTTGATTGTTAGCAAAGGTGAACTTCACGCGGCGGCGCCCAGCCCGCGCTCGGCGGCGATGGACAGCACCCACAGGTGCATCCGGTCCTCGTAACCTGCCGCCGGGAACAGTTCGCGGGCCGGGTCGGACTCGTTCTCCGCGGCGACGTCCCGGATGGTGATGCTCGGCATGCGGCTGCGCACCGGAACCGGGATGTCATCGGCCACCGGCGCATCGAAGGAGGGGACGCCGCCGGCGACCAGTTGGCGCTCCAGGTCGTTGACCGCCTCGATACCGCCGGAGAGATAGACGGTGAGCATCTGCCACAGAGGGCCGAGTTGCTGCCCCTTCGGCACCTTCGAGGGGTGTTGCAGCAGGTAACAGGCCACGTTCAGGCCGTGAAAGCGTCCGAACGGTTGGACGCGCTGATGATCCAGTGCCAGCAGTTCATGGAAGTACTCGGTGCAGGTGGTGCCGTTCCACTCGGCGCCACATTCCGGGCAGGTGGCGGGTTCGGGGGTCTGGGTGGTGTCCATGGCTTCCATTGTCGCGGCGGACGGCGGTGGGCACAGGTGCCAGATGTCATCAATTCCGTCATACTTTCCGGCACTGTCACCGCTGTCCCTGCACAGCCGCCCTATACCGGGTGGTGTATAGATGTGGCTCTCCCCGGTGCGCAGGGGCAGGACATGGCAGAATGAGGACCATGAGCGAATCGAACCACGGCACACTGATCCTGCTCCGCCACGGGCAGAGCGAATGGAACGCATCCAACCAGTTCACCGGGTGGGTCGACGTCGACCTCACCGACCAGGGGCGAGCCGAGGCCGTCCGCGGCGGCGAGCTCATCGCTGCCGCGGGGCTGGAGCCCGGCGTCCTCTACACCTCCGTGCTGCGCCGCGCGATCACCACCGCTGCGCTGGCCTTGGACAAGGCCGACCGCCACTGGATCCCGGTCGTCCGCGACTGGCGTCTCAACGAGCGCCACTACGGTGCGCTGCAGGGCCTGAACAAGGCCGAGACCAAGGAGAAGTACGGCGAGGACCAGTTCATGGCCTGGCGTAGCAGCTACGACACCCCGCCGCCGGAGCTCGAGGACGGCGCGGAGTACTCCCAGTCCGGCGACCCGCGCTACGCCGCCCTCGCCGAGGTCCCGAAGACCGAGTGCCTGCTGGACGTCGTCAAGCGCCTCGTGCCCTACTACGAGACCGAGATCCTGCCCCGCCTGGAGGCCGGCGAGACCGTCCTGGTCGCCGCCCACGGCAACTCCCTGCGGGCCCTGGTCAAGCACCTCGACAAGATCTCCGACGAGGACATCGCGGGACTGAACATCCCGACCGGCATCCCGCTGGTCTACCGCCTCGACGAGAAGGGTGTCGTCCAGAACCCCGGTGGCGAGTACCTCGACCCGGAGGCCGCCGAGGCCGGCGCTGCTGCTGTCGCCGCACAGGGCGGTAAGTAGTACCCGTATGAACACTCCGGGGGTGGAACTTGGCGTGGCCGTACTGGTCGGCCTGATCATCGGGGCAGTGGTCACCGCCGTGATCTTCATCCTCCGGCGTCGGGTCGAACGGCGCCTGGAGGCACGTGTCCGGCGGGAGACCCAGCAGAACAAGGTCTCCACGCTGGCGCAGGTCATGCACTTCGCGCTGGAGTCCTCTCCGGTGGGGGTGGCGGTGGTCGACCACCGTGCCGACCTGCTGCTGTCCAACCGGACCTCCCAGGAACTCGGGGCGGTGGACAAACGCCAGCTGATTCCGGAGGTCTGGCGTCTGGCCCAGCGGGTCTTCGACGACGGGGAGCCCCGAGACGGTGTCTTTCGCCCGGGTCCCACCACCGTCGGCCCGTTGTTCTCCGTAGCGGTGACCGTGAAGCGGTTGACCGCTGCCGACGACCGCTTCGTGGTGGTCTACAGCTGGGACAACTCCGAGCAGGTGCGCATGGAGTCCGCCCGTCGGGACTTCGTGGCGAACGTCTCCCACGAGCTCAAGACCCCGGTCGGGGCCATCTCCCTGCTGGTCGAGACGATGCTCGAGGCCAGCGACGACCCGGAGGCCGTGGAGTACTTCGGCCAGAAGCTGGGCTTGGAGACCAAACGCATCTCGACGATGATCGCCGAACTGATCGGCCTGTCGAAACTGCAGGGTGCGGAGTCGCTGCCGGACCCGCGGCCGGTCAACGTCGACGACGTCATCGCCAAAGCCGTGGAACGTTCGACGATGGCGGCGGAGGTCGAGGGACTCGAGCTGCGTACCGACGGTCCCTGCAATGCCCGTCTGATGGGGGACGAGGGGCTCCTGGTCACCGCGGTGGCCAACCTTATCTCCAATGCGATCAACTACTCCCCGGACGACACCCCGGTGACCGTCAGCCGCGCGGTGCGCGGCGAGTCCGTGGTGATCCGGGTGACCGACCGTGGCATCGGCATCGCCAAGGAGGACCAGAAGCGCGTCTTCGAGCGGTTCTTCCGGGCGGACAAGGCCCGATCCCGCGCCACCGGCGGCACCGGCCTGGGGTTGGCGGTGGTCAAGCACACCGTGATCAACCACGGCGGCAATGTGTCCCTGTGGTCGCGGCCGGGCACCGGATCCACCTTCTCCCTGGAGTTCCCGGTGCTGCGGGACGAGGACGTCGATCAGGAGCATGTCCCGGACCAGGACCGTTTCGTCTCCGCCGAACTGCTGCCCGGCGAGGAGTAGGACGTCCTGAAGGGGTCGGGAACCGGGGGAGACGAAAGCAAACTCCAGGCAAACTCTTGACCAACAGTGAACGTATCGCGGTCAACATGCAGGCGAGCAGATCGGCGCACGTTTAAACTGGAGCAGTCTGTTGCAACCCGGCCGTCATGTGGCCGACATACGACGTGTGAGGACAACGAACAAACCGTGACAACTGACCGCCCGACCGTGCTCATCGTCGAGGATGAGGAATCGTTGGCAGAGCCCCTGGCCTTCCTCCTGGAGAAGGAGGGTTTCGGTGTCTACACCGCCGCCGACGGCCAGACGGCCCTGGAGAAGTTCGATGCCCACGGCATCGACCTGGTGCTGCTGGACGTGATGCTGCCCGGCATGTCCGGGACCGAGGTCTGCAAGCAACTGCGGACCGTCTCCAACGTGCCGGTCATCATGGTCACCGCCCGTGACAGTGAGATCGACAAGGTCGTCGGTCTGGAGATCGGCGCTGACGACTACGTCACCAAGCCATACTCCGCCCGTGAGCTGATCGCCCGCATCCGGGCCGTCCTGCGCCGCGGTGGCGACGCCGAGGTCGAGGTGGAGAGCGACGACGGCCAGGTGCTGCGTAGCCGCCGGGTCGTGCTGGACGTCGAGCGCCACACCGTGACGGTGGAGGGCAACGACGTGGCCCTGCCGCTGAAGGAGTTCGACCTGCTCGAGTACCTGATGCGCAACGAGGGCCGCGTGCTCACCCGTGGCCAGCTCATCGACCGGGTGTGGGGGATCGACTACGTCGGCGACACCAAGACTCTGGACGTGCACGTCAAGCGTCTGCGTTCGAAGGTCGAGGTGGACCCGTCGTCGCCGCAGGTGCTGGTGACCGTCCGCGGCCTCGGCTACAAGTTCGAGGGCTAGCTTCGAGGGGTACCTCAGCCGGACTTCCGGGCGGCGGCCGTCGCCGGGTGGATCGCCAGCAGCGGGAAGCCGGACGGGGCGATCTTCGCCAGCTGCTCCCGTTGACGGCAGTGCTCGGCGACGACCTCGTAGGCGGCGTCGCCGATCAGTTCACGCAGTTCGTCGGCGCTGGTCGACCATAGGGCCTCGTCACCTTCGCTGCCGTGGCACCCCGCGTCGCTGGTGCAGTACCAGTCGAAGTCCTCACCGCCGGAACCCCAGCCGCGGCGGGTGTACTCGGTGATGGTGGTGCGCAGCATCTGCGTCCCGTCCGCGCGCGTCTCCCACTCCTCCTCGCGGCGTAGCGGCAGCTGCCAGCACACCTCGGGCTTGGCGACGGTGATCGGTACGTCGTTTCGCAGCGCCCATCCGTGCAGTGCGCAGCCGGCGCCACCGGGGTGGGACGCACGGTTGGCGAAGACGCAGGCGCCGTTGTGGACGCGGGTCTTCAGTGCGGGCTCGGTCTCGCCGTCCTCGCCGTCCTCTCTGTCCGCTCCGCCTTCGATGTCGAGCTCGTCCCACACGAGCCAGGGTTCGATCTCGTCGGAATCTTCTCTGTCCGCAGGGTCGCTGCCGTCAGTTCTGTCGGCAGCACCACTGTCCCGGGACTCACCGAGCACCATCGGGCGCAGCTGCCAGTCCTCGTCGGTGAGGTGGGGGACGATCTCGGCCAGCGCACCCCGGTCGTCCTCGTCGGTGAGGAAGGCCCCGTGCACGCAGCAACCGACGTCCGGGTTCTCCGGGTCGATGCCGTGGCAGGCGTCGGTGCCGAAGCGGCATTGGTAGGTCGACAACAGCCAGGTCAGGTCGACCGACACGATGTGCTCGGAGTCGGCGGGGTCGATGAACTCGAAGAATTCCCG
>DXGC01000004.1 GCA_019114135.1 Candidatus Corynebacterium avicola | reverse complement strand
TCGCGTAGGTCGACATGCCCGGGGCACGCCCACCGTGGACGATGTTGCGGGCCGCGCCCACCACGTCACCCAGCACCGCGGAGGCGGTGGGGGCACCGCCGGCGCCGTTGCCGTAGAACATCAGGCGTCCGGCGTGCTCGGCGACCACGAAGATGGCGTTGAAGGATTCGGAGACGCTCGACAGCGGGTGCGATGCTGGCAGCAGCGCCGGGTAGACCCGGGCCGACACCGACTCGGCACCGTTGTCGTCGGTGAGTCGCTCACAGATTGCCAGCAGCTTGATGGTGCAGTCGGCGGCCTTCGCCGCGGCGATGTCGTCGGCACTGATCGAGCGGATGCCCTCACAGTGCACGTCGTCGATGGAGACGTCGGAGTGGAAGGCCAGGGACGCCAGGATGGCGGCCTTCGATGCAGCATCCAGGCCGTCGACGTCGGCAGACGGGTCGGCCTCGGCGTAGCCCAGGTCGGTGGCCTCAGCGAGCATCTCGTCGTAGGACGCACCGCGCTTGTACATCGCATCCAGGATGAAGTTGGTGGTGCCGTTGACGATGCCCATCACCTGGTTGACCTTGTCGCCGGCCAGGGAGCGACGCAGCGGGCCGACCACCGGGATGGCGGCGGCGACCGCAGCCTCGAAGAAGAGGTCCGCGCCCGAGGCGTCGGAGGCCTCCGAGAGCTCGTTGGAGTGCGCGGCGACCAGTGCCTTGTTGGCGGTGACGACGGACTTGCCGGCACGCAGGGCGGCCAGGACCACGGTGCGCGGGTAGTCGATGCCACCGATGACCTCGATCACCAGGTCGATATCGTCGCGGTTGACCAGGCCCAGGGCGTCGTCGGTGAGCAGCTCGGTGGGCACACCGGGGCGCGGCTTGGACAGGTCGGACACGGCGACGCCGCGGACCTCGACCTTGCCACCGACGCGGGCGGTGAAGTCGGACTCGGCCTCGGTGAGGATGCGCAGCACCTCGGTCCCGACCGTTCCCATTCCCAGCAGGGCGACACCGACGGTGGGTGCGCCGGCGTCGCTGTTGTTGTCGTTCCTGGCGCTGTCAGCCTGATCAGACATTACTCTCCCGTAGTCGACTCGAGTGGGTTGTTACCAGTGGGTTGTTGTGCGGATTGTTACCGATGATAAACCATCAGAAATTCTCCAGGGCCAGCACGTCGGCGACCGTCTCGCGGCGGATCATCTCACGTACGGACCCGTCGGACACGATAACGACCGGAGGCCGGGTCATCATGTTGTAGCGCGAGGCCATCATGTAGCAGTACGCGCCGGTGGCGGGGATGACCAGCTGGTCCCCCGGGGCGATGTCGTCCGGCACCAGGGTGTCGTTGACCAGGATGTCACCGGACTCACAGTGGCTGCCCACCACGCGGGCGGCGACCAGGTCGCCGGACGCCTCACGGTTGGCCAGCCGGCAGTCGTACTCCGCCTGGTACAGGGCCGGACGGATGTTGTCGCTCATGCCGCCGTCGACGGAGATGTAGCGGCGGACGGTGTCGTCGGAGGTGTGCACGTCCTTGACGGTACCGACGGTGTACACCGTGACCATCGACGGTCCGACGACGGCACGGCCGGGCTCGACGTTGACGACCGGGGCGGTGACCTCGTAGGACGCGGCCTTCGCCGCCACCCGCGACAGCAGGTCCTCGGCCACCGACTCGACGTCGAGGGCCTCCTGGTCCGGGGTGTAGGCGATGCCGTAACCACCGCCGAGGTCCAGGATGTCGAAGGCCTCTGCGGCGCCGCTACCCAGCTCGCCGAGCAGTCGGGACCACAGGCCCAGCAGGCGGTCGGCGGCAAGGGCGAAGCCGTCGGCGTCGAAGACCTGGGAACCGACGTGGCAGTGCAGACCGCGCAGGCGGAGCCCCTCGGTGGAGGCGCAGCTGCGGCAGGCGGCCTCGGCCGAACCGGAGGCCAGGGAGAAGCCGAACTTCTGGTCCTCGTGGCTGGTGGCGATGAACTCGTGGGTGTCCGCGTGGACGCCGGGCTTCACCCGGACCAGGACATCCTGGGTGACGCCGAGATCCGCGGTGACCGCGGCCAGTCGCTCGATCTCGATGACCGAGTCGACGACGACGAGCTCCACACCGGCACGCACGGCGGCGGTGAGGAACTCCACCGACTTGTTGTTGCCGTGGACGGTGATGCGGTCGGTCGGGAAGTCGGCGGCCAGCGCCACCTCCAGCTCGCCCTGGCTGGCGACGTCGAGGGCCAGGCCCTCCTCGTCGATCCACCGGCACACCGTCCGGGACAGGAAGGCCTTGGAGGCGTAGTGCACCCGCTCCCCTCCGCCGAAGGCGGCGGCCAGGCGTCGGCACCGGGCGCGGAAGTCGGCCTCGTCCATGACGAAGACGGAGGTGCCGTACTTCTCGGTGACCTCGGAGATCGGCACGCCACCGATGACCATCTCGCCCTCACCCGTGCGCCCGGTGTTCACCGGGAAGACGTGGGAGGGCAGGATGTTGAACTCGTCGAGGGTCTCGGTGCGCTTACGCAGCGGGACCTCGGGGAAGTGGACGTCCATGTCCATGGGGAACCGGTCACATCCTTTCGGGGGCGGAGACGCCGACCAGGGTCAGGGCGTTTTCCAGCACGCGGCGGGTCGCCGCGGCCAGTGCGAGGCGGGCGAGGAACACCGGGGCGGTGTCCGCACCGGCGGGCTCGTCGGACTTCGGCAGGATCTGGCAGGAGTCGTAGAACCGGTGGAAGGTGCCGGCGAGCTGCTCGGCGTAGCGGGCGATGCGGTGCGGCTCGCGCAGCTCGGCGGCGGTGGAGACGACACCCGGGAACTCGCCGAGGGTGCGGATGAGGTCTCCCTCACGGTCGTGGTCCAGCAGCGACAGGTCGAGGGTCGACAGGTCGTCCGGAAGGGCGACGTCGTTGTCGGCGGCCTTGCGTGCCAGGGAGCACAACCGGGCGTGGCCGTACTGGACGTAGAACACCGGGTTGTCGTTGGACTGGCTGGCCCACAGTGCCATGTCGATGTCGAGGGAGGAGTCCACCGAGGAACGGATCAGGGCGTAGCGGGCGGCGTCCACACCGATCGCCTCGACGAGGTCGTCCAGGGTGATGACGGTGCCGGCACGCTTGGACATCTTCACCGACTGGCCGTCGCGGACCAGGTTCACCATCTGACCGATGAGGACCTCGACCTGGTCGGCGTCGTAGCCCAGGGCCTGGGCGGCGGCGCGCAGGCGGGAGATGTAGCCGTGGTGGTCGGCGCCGAGCATGTAGATGCACAGGTCGTGGCCACGGTCGATCTTGTCGGCGATGTAGGCGATGTCGCCTGCGATGTAGGCCGCGTTGCCGTCGGACTTGATGACGACGCGGTCCTTGTCGTCGCCGAAGTCGGAGCTGCGCAGCCACCAGGCGCCCTCGGCCTCGTAGAGGTTGCCGTTGTCCTTCAGGGTCTGGATGGCCTTGTCGACCGCACCGGACTCGAAGAGGGAGTTCTCGTGGAAGAAGACGTCGAACTCGGTGCCGAACTCGGCCAGAGTCCGCTTGATGTGGGCGAACATCAGCTCCACGCCCTCGGAACGGAAGAGCTCCTGGACGGCGGCGTCGGCGGCGTCGGCGGCGTCGGCGGCGTCGTCGACACCGACCTTGTCCTGCCAGTCGGGGTGTGCGGCGACGACCTGCTGGGCGATGTCGCCGATGTAGTCGCCGCCGTAGCCGTCCTCCGGGGCGGGCTCACCCTTGGCGGCGGCGACCAGGGACCGGGCGAAGCGGTCGATCTGGGAACCGTGGTCGTTGAAGTAGTACTCGCGGGTGACCTCGGCGCCGCGGGCGGTGAGGATCCGGCCGAGGGAGTCGCCGACGGCGGCCCAGCGGGTGCCTCCGAGGTGGATCGGGCCGGTGGGGTTGGCGGAGACGAACTCGAGGTTGATCTTCTGCCCCTCGAACTCGGCCCCGGTGCCGTAGGACTCACCGGCGGCGAGGATGTCGGTGACGAGCTTGCCCTGGGCGTCGGCGGCCAGACGGATGTTGAGGAATCCGGGGCCGGCGATGCTAGCCTCGTCGATGCCGTCGACGGTGGCGAGGGCCTCGGCGAGCCAGGTTCCCAGTTCACGGGGGTTGGTGCCGGCCTTCTTGGCGGTCTGCAGAGCGATGTTGGTGGCGTAGTCGCCGTGCTCCGGGTTCCGGGGACGTTCGACGGTTGCCTGCTCGGGGACGACGTCGGCATCCAGTCCGTGGTCGGTGAGGACGGTGCGGGTGGTTGCCGTGATGATTGAGGCGAGTTCAGCAGGAGTCACAGTTGACGAGAGTAACAAGTCAGGGTGTGGGGACGGTGAATCGCACCATAGATCGGGGGTTTTGTGGGGACCCGTCAGGGCGGTGCTATAGTTGCCAGCATTGCCTCCGTAGCTCAGGGGATAGAGCACTGGTTTCCGGTACCAGCGGTCGGACGTTCGAATCGTCTCGGGGGCACATCCATGATCATCCCCACGTCGTTTGACGTGGGGATTTTCTCGTTCCTGAGGACAGAGCCGTGGGCGCCAGCTACACCGCTGCGCGGAGACTGTCCATCGAGACCGGGTGCGCCCCGGGGACACTGTCGAAGCGCGCGGGGTCACAGGTCAGCACGATGATCTGGTGCTCCGCCGCCAGCTGGGCCAGCACCAGGTTCATCCGCTGGGCGCGTCCGGCGTCGGAGAACCCGAGGGCGTCGTCGATGACGATCGGCACAGCCTCCCCTCCCCCGATGATGTCGGCGACGGCGAGGCGGCTGAGCACGGCGATCTGCTCCTGCGCACCGCCGGACAACTGTGAGGTCGCCAGGGAGGTCCCGTCGAGGATCCGGCGGGAGACGGTGAGGTCCTCGTCGAACTCGAACTCCACCCGGCGTCCGTAGAGGGTGCGGGCCAGCTTCTCGAAGGACTCCCGGAACGGTGCCTCGTAGCGTTGCCGCGCATCGGTGCGGGCGGTCTCGACCGTGGTGTAGAGCAGGTCCGCGGCGGTGGCGCGCTCCCGGACACTGCGGTGCTGCCGGCTCACCCGTTCCAGGGTCGTGGAGGCTTCCTCGAGCCGCTCGGCGACACCGGCGTGCTCGCCGAGGGCACCGTTGGCCCGGGAGATCTCGTGTCCGATCGCTTCGGCGCGTTCCCGGAGTCGCTCCACCCGTGTCGTGGCACCGGCCGCGAGGCCCTCCAGGACATCGAGGTCGGCCAGCCCTGCCCCGCCGTCTGCGCCGTCGCCGAGTTCGGAGGTGGCGTCCTGCAGGGAAGCTCGGGCGGTGTCGAGTGTGGTGCGGGCCGTGTCGACCGACGTCTGCAGGTCCGCATCACTGATCTCGGAACGGGCCTGGGTCAGTGCCTTGTCCAGGCGTTCCCGTCGTTCGGTCTCGCGTTCCAGGTCAGCCTCACTGCTGGCCAGCCGGAAGACTGCCCCTGCCTTGGCGATGGCGTCGAGTTCGTCACGCAGGCGGTCGGCCAGTCGCTCGGACTCCACGCCCACCCGGCGGATCTCGGCAAGGTCCACGTCTCCGTCGGCGTCTCCGGCAGCATCCTCGGCGGCATTACCGGCGTCTCCGCCGGCCCGGAGCGTGTCCATTCCCGGCAGTGACTGCCCGTCCACCGTCTGGTCGGGGTCCGCGGTCAGGACGGACTCCCGGGCAACGTCGATGGCCTTGGCGCCGTCGGTCACCTCGATGTCCAGCTGCCGTGCCTTCGTCTCCAACTCGGCGACGGACAGTCCGCCGGTGGCCTTACCCAGTTCCAGCCGGAGTTGGGTCACCTGTTCCACGGCGAGACGACGGCGCTCCGCCGACTCCTCGGCCTGCTCAATGGACTCCGCCCCGAGGTCATCCAGCGCCTTGGCCAGCGCCGTCTGCGCGCGAGCGACGTCGTCGTCGATGTCCTTCAGATCCAACGCAGGGGTCACGCTGACCCGGTAGTCGCCGAGACCGAACTCGCGACGGGCGGTGACGCCGACGGTCAGCTCGTCGCCGTCCAGCTCCGTCTCCTCGCCGTCGACGGTGACGCGTCCCTCGGCCGGACCACTGATCTGCACGGTGGTCGCGGCGGCGTCCCGCACCCCGCCGGCGCGGCGCCGGTCGGCGGCCAGACGGTGGAGTTCGGCCACAGCGTCCGGCGTCGCCGGGTTCTCAGCGACCGTGGCCTCCGCCGCGGTGAGGCGTTCGGCGATCTCTGCCGCCGCCTTGTGTTGTGCGGCGAGTTCCTTGCGTGACAACCGGGCCCTGGAGCTGTCCCGTTCCGCAGTCAGGTAGTTGACGTACGCCGTCGCCACGGCGGTGGTCCGGCGTGCCTGCTCCCACTGCGCGCGAACCTCAGCTTCCTGATTCTTCTCCTGTGTCGCCGCCTCGGTGGCCTCGTCCACCTGCTGCGCGGCCGCAGTCACCGCCTCGGCTGCCTCCGTAAGTTCCGCGGTCTTCTCGGTCCGGACCTGCAGGCGCTGCTGGGCCACCTCGAGGACCTCGGTGGCCTGGGCGACGGCCGCGCGGTGCCGTTCCAGGACGGCATGTGCCTCCCGGCCCGCGGCCAACTCCGCCTCGGCCTTCTCCGCGGACGCCTCGGCTTCAGGCTGCTGGCGCAGGATGTCGTCCTTGTCGGCGCGCAGCCGGCCGAGTTCCTCGATCAACCCCTGTGCCTGCCCGTACCTGGCGGTCGCCTCGTCGTACTCGGCCTGGGCGGCCGCCACCGCCTTCTGTGCGGCGTCGAGCTCCCGGGCGGGACGGCCTGTCGGTGTGAAGTACCGCTCCCGTTCCTTGGTGATGCGGGTGATCAGCGAGGTGGTGTCCGCCACCGCGGCCCCGTCGTGGGCTCCTGTGGAGGCCGGCTCGTCCTCAGTGCCTTCAGAGCCGTCAGCTCCGTCGCCACCGGGTGCAGCCACCAGGGCCTGTTCCAACGGGCCCAGTCCTGCTGCCTCGAGCATCTCCATGCTCCTGCCCTGTTCGATGGTCAGCGCGTCCAACAGGTCGGCATCGACCTCCTGCGAGAGGATCTCGGAGAACCGGTCGGAGGCCTCGCGGCCGGTGAGGTTCTCGGTGCGTGGGGCGGTGACGGTCAGCTCGCACCGTCCGCTGCCCTGCTTGTAGGACTTGGTGATCCGCAACTCTTGCTCACCCACCGTCAGTTCGGCGGTGATGGTCGGGGGTTCGTCGGCGGAGACGTCCTTGAGCTCGCGGACCTCCCGCTTACCACTGCTGAAACGGGTGTCCGACAACAGCAGACGCAGTGCCTTCAGGACGGTGGACTTGCCGCGCTCATTGGGCCCGTGCACCACCATGACGCCCTTCTCGGGCACGGTGACGGTGGCGTGGGCAACCCCGGCGACGTGGTCCAGTGTCAGTGACGTGATCTTCAGCATCTCGGACTACTCCCCCTGTCCAGTGGTGACGGCGCTCGCCGGACTCAGCCGGTACAGCAGTCTCAGCGCATCGCGGGACGCGGAGTCACCCTCCCCCGCTGCCTCGGACAGCTCGGCGGCGGCCACCCCGATGACTCCGGGCCAGTCGGCCGCGGCGAGTTCCTCGTCCCCGGGGACGACATGCAGGTCCATCAGGCGTTCCCGCGGGTACAGGGCAGCGAAGGACGGGACGAGGCGTTCCATCTCCTCGTCGAGACGTGCGGACGTCGCCAGATCCACGGTGCCGCTCAGGGCGTACTTGACCACCGTGGTCCGCTTGTCGGGCAGCTCCTCGAGGCTGTCCAGCCAGGCGTCCAGGTCGTCCGGCCCGGTGATCTCCGCCTCCAGGGCGAGGAACCGCCACTGCCCGGTCGCGACCTCCTCGACCTCCACCGAGCTGGACCCTGATTCGGCCGGTGTGACATCGGTGATCAGGACATAGCCCGACCGGTGCTCGCCACCACCGTGTTGTTCGCGGAAGTCGGTGACCTCCGGGCTGCCCGAGTACCAGACGGTCCCGAAAGGATGGAGGTTCACGACCGAGTGGGTGTCACCGAGGGCCACGACATCCACCACACCGTCCGAGCATGCCTGTGCCGCCCCGTCGACGTCGATGATCGAGGGGTCGGCCCCGGATTCCCGTGACGAGGTGGCGCCGTGGCCGACGACGACGCGAACCGCAGCCCGTGCTGTGTCCGCGGCATCCGCGGCGTCCGCGGCATCCGCGGCGTCCTCAGCGTCCTCAGCGTCCTCAATGTCCCTGGCATCTGCTGCCCGGAGTTCCGCGAGCGCCGTGGCGACCGGGTCGACGCTCATGTACTTCGACAGCAGCGGTGCACCGACGATGTCCGCTTCCGTCCCCTGCTCCCCCGCCACCCGGCGCGGCGTGGAGTCCGACAGGACCTGCACCGTCGGTGCGAGCGACTGGAACTCCGAGGACCGGTACACACTGGCGGCGTCATAAGGGTCGTGGTTGCCAGGCAGGAGGAACACCGGGACCGGGGAGCGGCGCAGAATGTCGACCGCCCTGCTCCAGGTCACGCGGTCGACGAGATTGTCGTCGAAGACGTCCCCCGCGACGACCACCGCGGCGCACTGTCGTTCGTGGGCGATCTCCAGAAGAGTCTCGATGACGCGGAGGCGGGCCTCACGATACCGGGGGCTGGCTTCCTCGCCGAGGAACCAGCGGTCCATGCCGAGCTGCCAGTCGGAGGTGTGCAGGAACCGGAAGGTACCGGGGTCCGGGGTGTGGCTGAGTGTGGTGGTGTCAGTCATGGTCGCCATTCCTATCAGCCGGCTCGGACAGCCACGGTTCACGTTCGAACACCCGCTCACTCCCTGTGTCCGTGGCAGAGGGTTCGGTGAGCGTCTCATAGCAACGTTCGAGACTGTGCAGCACCCGCAACTGGTCGACGTTGTTCCAGCTGAAGCGCCGGATCGCCTGGTTGCGGATGTCCGGGTCACCGAGTTCCAGTCCATGCTCGACGGCGAAATCGTCCCATTGCGGCACAGTGGCCACGTCACCCCAGAACTCCTCCGGCCTGTAGCGCTCTGTGTCACCGGCATCACCGTTTCCGGGTTCGGTCGGCGCATCCAGGGATGCCGGGGCCTCCGACGTCTCCGGAACCTCAGTAGATTCCCCGCACTCCGGACTATTCCTGTCTGCGGATGCATCGGCATCGCCGACGTCCTCCGGCCGACGCCGTGGCCGCTCGGCTGCCCGGCGACGCATCCGTTCCAGCAGTTCCTCGGGATCGAATCCACGCCAGGACAGGAAGGCCAACGGGTCGGCACTGAACTTCGCCGCCAGGGCGTAGCACAGGGCCACCCGGTGCTTGCAGAACTTGCTGTGGTCCGGGCAGGTGCACCAAGAGCTCACGAACTGGTCCACGCTGAACAGCTCGGCCGACACATCGGTCGACGGCCGGCTCCCGGACAGCAGCAGTCGCAGGTTCTCCGGGTGGTCGTCCAACTCACCGGTGATGTAGTCCATCTGACGCGGTGACAGGGGTCGCCATTTCACCTGCACCTCGAAAGGCTCGAGCTGGGTCCCCTGCACCATGCCGGTGACCAACCCCAGTTCCGCGTCGAAGTGCAGCAGGGACCTGGAACGGAACACCGTCCTCCCCCGGCTCAACCTCCCGGAGTCGGTCAGCGAGGTCACGGTGCGCATGACCATCGTCGCCGACCAGCTGTCTTTCGACAGGTCACTGTCCTGAGGAAGCTCGGCAGAAGGCTCAGGCTTCCGCGAGGAAACCGTCGAGAAGTACGACGTGCCCGCACGTCCCCGGCTGAAGTCGGCCGAGATGACGTTGTCACCCCACTGCGGCTGCGGGGTACCCAGCCGTGACTTGCGTTGGTCGTTCCGACCTTTCCGACGGTCACTCACCGCGCTTCCCTCCTTCGGTTCCCACAGGTGCCGCCCGGAAGGCGGTGGACGTCCCCCGGTCGACCGACGACCGGTTCAGTGTCCACAGCTCGGCAAGCTCCCGGTCACCCAGGCGGGTGATCCAGCCTTCACCGGCGGTCACGATGTCGCCGGCGAGTTCCCGCTTGGCGCTGAGGATGTCATTGATTCTCTCGTCGAGGGTACCGGTGGTGACCAGCTTGTGGACGGTGACCTCACGCCCCTGTCCGATGCGGTAGGCACGGTCGGTCGCCTGGTCCTCCACCGCCGGGTTCCACCACCGGTCGACGTGCACGACCACGCTGGCGTGGGTCAGGGTGATTCCGGTGCCGCCGGCCCGGGTGGACAGGATCATCACCGGTGGGCCGTCCTCGGTCTGGAAGGCGTCGACCATCTCGGTACGTTGACGCCGGGACAGCCCGCCATGCAGCATCGGCACCTCCTCGCCCACGAGCTCGGCGAGGTGCGGGGCCAGCATCTCCCCGAAGCTCGGGAACTGGGTGAACACCAGGACCTTTCGGTCGTCCCGCCGCGCCTGGGCCACGATCTCGGTCAGTCGTTCGACCTTCTTCGACCGGTGGCGACCATTGTCGAGCAGACCGGAGCCGTCACCGATGAAGTGCGCCGGGTGGTTGCAGATCTGCTTGAACCGGATGAGAGCACCAAGGATGATGCCACTGCGTCCCTTGCCCTTCGCTTGTTCGATGCGGGCGTTCAAGTCCTCGGTGAAGGCCTGGTACAGCGCGGCCTGTTCCTCGGTCAGCGGCACCAGGTCGATCAGTTCCTTCTTCTCGGGCAGGTTGAGGCCCACCGCGGCATCGGTCTTCACCCGCCGAAGGTAGAACGGTTCCACCAGCCGTCGGAGCCGGTCCATGGCGTCGGCGTCCTCGTGCCGCTCCACCGGCACGGCGAGCCGGTGCTGGAACGATGCGGCGCTTCCGAGGATGCCGGGGTTGCAGAAGTCCATGATCGAGTGCAGTTCGGACAGCCGGTTCTCCACCGGCGTACCGGTCAGCGCGAGCCGGTGGCCGGCGCTCAAGCTCCGCGCCGCCTGGCTCTGCGCGGTATTGGGGTTCTTGACGTTCTGTGCCTCGTCGAGGACCACACGACCCCACCGGAGCTGCCGGTAGCGTGCCGCGTTACGCGCCAGCGTCCCGTAGGACGTCACGACGACGTCCGCGGCCTTCGCCGCCTCCGGGAACTCCGCATCCGTCCTCTTCCGACCCCCGTGGTCGATGAGCACCGAGAGGTCCGGGACGTGGGACGCGGCCTCGGTACGCCAAGTCTCCAGGACCGAGGTCGGGGCGGCGACGAGAGTCGGACCGTCACACTCCCCGGCCTCCCGTTCCCAGGCAAGCAGGGACAGTACCTGCAGGGTCTTACCCAACCCCATGTCGTCGGCGAGGATCGCCCCGAGCCTGTGCCGGTACATCCACACCAGCCAGTTCAGCCCTCGGCGCTGGTGGTCCCGCAGGTCGGCAGTGACCATCGTCGGGACGTCCACCTCCTCCGGCGGATCGATGACGGGCAGCGCCGGACGCCCGCCGTCAGCACCGTCCTCACCGTCCTCGCCTTCGCGTGCAGGTGCCACCGCCCGGATGACCCGGTCCACCCAGCCGTCGGCCTCGATGGACAGGTCACCGGAGTCGAGGGGCTGCCGCTCGGCGGCGGCCTCCGACTCCGACTCCAGGAAGTCCACCAGTCGCAGGTGGCCCCCGGTGGCCGTCGGATCACCGGACCCGTCGGCGCCGACCTGACCGTCCTCACCGGTGACGGTGCGCATCCCGGCGCGCTGCCGGTCGCGTTCGGCGGCACGCAACCGTTTGAAGTAGCTGCGCGCCACCCCGAGGGAACGGGTGTCGAGCCGGACGTACCGACCGTGCAGCTCCACCACGGTCTTCGCGGTGCTCAGTAGCTCGACCATCTCCGGACCGGAGAGTTCCTCGCCGTCGACCGACACCGCCCAGTCGAAGGACAGGATCTGGTCCATACCCAGGTGCCCGGAGCCCGGCCCCTGCCCCACCGGGGCGACCTTCACCCGCACGTTGGGACGCAGCGACGACCATCCGCGGGGCACCTGGACGTCGACACCATTGGCCTGGAGGTCGGGGACGCCGAATGCCAGGAGTTTCTCCACGTCCTCGTCACTGAGCGCGAGGTAGACCACCCGGTCCTTCTCCGCCTTCCCGGTCAGCGCTTCCTGCGGCGGGAACCAGACGTTGGTCCGTAACCAGGCCTCCGGGGCGCTGGCCATGTCCTTGAGATCCGGCCACGCCTGGTAGGCGAGGTCCAGGTGGGTGCGCAACGCCTTGCGGACCTGCTCGGTCGCCTCGGCTGCGACGATCGGCTCCGCCGGGGCTCCGTCGGTGGACAACCGCACCACCAGGCGCCACCGAGGCGATGTGGCCTCGACGGCGCGGTCCCGGTCATCCTGGGGGCCGACGGAGGCGGCCAGGGAATCCGGCTCCTCCAGGGAGAACACCACCTTCGTGGCGGCCTCCCGTGCCGAGCTGCGCCAGGCGTTGAGTGCGTCCGCCATGACCGCCGAGGCGCGGTGGTCGGCCTGGCCCGACACCAGTGAGGCGACGAAGTGGTTGTCCGGTGCGGCGTCCTCACCCGTCAACCGGTCCCGGAGGAGGTGCACGCACATCCAGTGGACGAGATCGTCCGCCGCACGACGCATCATGTCCGGGCCGCCGTTGAGGGTGAGTACCGCGGGCGCCGTGGCCTGGAACTCCTGGAGCACGCGGTTATGGTCGCCGCTGGACGACACACACCAGGACGGGTACCACTGGCCGTCGCTGAACTGGGCCTTCAGCATCACCCTGCCGGCGTGCACGATGTCGACGAGAAGGTCGTAGTAGCGCACCAGCCACACCGTCTCCGGACTCAGTCCTGCGTCTCCGTACTGACGAAGGTGGCGCGACAGCCGTCCAAGGACGACCAAGGCCTGTTCCGGCGTATACGCCTGGGTAGGCAGATCCAGCGACTTGACCCGCCCCTTCGGGGTCGCCACCCGGCCAACACCCCGACGGCGCAGCGGACGCGATACCGCGATCTCCCGAAGCGCCGGAGGCAGGTCCCCGTCATTCAGCTCACCGGGGGCGCTCACCGCGACATGCCCGTCGACCCGCTCGACCCAGAGGTTCAGTCCCCGGCCAGCGAGCCACAGAAGGTGTAGACGGTGTTCAATCACCCCCCTTGTGTACCACGCACCCCGGACACGACAGATGCCAGTGCGCTGAACACGGCTCACCAGCGTCTAACCGCAGCGTCTGGTACCCCGCATAATGGGTTAGTCACCAGAAATTAACATCACGGCCCTGTCCGGCAATTACCTGGGAATACCCTGACCGAATCATCGTCGGGTTTTACCAAAAGGCTGGATATTAGCGCCCGTCCATGAAACGCTTCTATGTACCGCGTCTCCGGGTGCCTGCCGCACCTGGAGACGCCCAACGTTGTGACCATGAATGACAGATTTACTCAATAACCCCCGCTACGACACTTCAAGGAGGCCCAGGTGAGTGATTCAACCTGGTACATCATCGCGATGGTGATCTACCTACTCGTCATGCTCGGCATTGGCTTGTGGAGTTTTCTCAAGACCGACAAGTACGAGGACTACATGGTCGGAGGCCGTGGTCTTCACCCGTTCGTTGCCGCGCTCTCGGCCGGAGCCTCCGACATGTCCGGCTGGCTGATCATGGGGCTTCCCGGAGCACTCTTCATGTCCGGGTTCTCGGAAATCTGGATGGCCGTCGGTCTGTTGGTCGGTTGCTGGGTGAACTGGAAGCTCGTCGCCCCCCGCCTGCGCAGCTACACCGAGGTTTCCAACAACTCGATCACCGTGCCTTCTTTCCTGGAGAACCGCTTTCGGGACAAGAGCCACACTCTGCGCATTGTGGCCGGTATCGTTATTCTGGTCTTCTTCACTTTCTACGTCTCTTCCGGCATGGTCTCCGGTGGACGCTACTTCCAGTCCAGCTTCGATGGTGACTACCTCACCGGCATGCTGATCATCGGCGCGGTCACGGTGGTCTACACCTTCGTCGGCGGGTTCCTTGCCGTCTCCTACACTGACGTCGTCCAGGGCTCGATGATGTTCATCGCACTGATCCTGGTGCCCATCTTCGCGATCATCTCCCTGGACAACCCTGCTGACATCTTCAGCTTCCAGATGGACAATGACTACGGTGACGCTGGCGCGATTGCCGCAAACTCCCAGTTCTTCAATCTCTTCTCGTTCAGCGACACAACCAGCTGGGCCGCATTCATCATCATCGTCTCCAACCTTGCCTGGGGCCTGGGCTACTTCGGTCAACCGCACATCATCGTTCGCTTCATGGCGATGCGAAAGCCCTCGGACGCCACCGCTGGTCGCCGCTACGGTGTCTCCTGGATGTTCCTCTGCCTCATCGGCGCCGTCTTCATCGCTGTCGTCGCTCCCCTGTTCTTCTCACAGACCGGGGACGCCTCGTTCTCCGACACCACGAACTACGAGACCAACTTCCTCGATATGTCGAAGGTGCTCTTCCACCCACTCGTTGCGGGCCTGATCCTCACCGCAGTGCTGGCGGCGATCATGTCGACGGTCTCCTCCCAGTTGCTGGTTGTCGCTTCCGCCCTGGTCGAGGACATTTACGCCGGCTTGATGAACCGCAACGCATCGGACGCACTGCTGAAGACCCTTTCCCGCGTGATGGTGGTCATCGTCGCGGTCATCGCGGCACTGGTGGCACTCGATCCCGACTCCGCGATTCTCGGACTTGTCGAGTTCGCCTGGGCTGGCTTCGGCGCTTCCTTCGGACCGGTTATTGTCGGTGCACTGTACTGGAAGCGGCTCAACGCTCAAGGCGCTGCAGCCGGTCTGATCAGCGGCGCCATCGTCGCCTTCATCTGGGGCGGACTGCCGCAGTTCGGAGTCATGGACAAGCCCTTCGATCTCTACGAGATGATCCCGGGCGTGGCCATCAACGTCATCATGATGGTCGCAGTCACGCTTGCCACCGCTCCGCCGAGCAAGGAGGTCACCGACGAGTTCGACCTCGCCATCCGCTTCTCCCAGAAGGCCACTGACCCGGATGCCGACGTCGATGCGGCTCGTGCCGCAGTCGGTGTCGAATCCGACGGTCCCCAGGGTTCCAGCTCCTAGCTGACTCCCCGGGCCACCCCGGTACACCACCCCCGGGAACCTGACGACCGGCCCGGTGCGTCCCTCCTCATTATGAGGGGACGCACCGGGCCGGTCTTTCGTCTGCGTGGCACCACCGCGCCAGCGGTCGCAGGCGCGGTTGTCCTCGCCCTCGGCATCACCGGGTGCACTGCGCCGCACGTGTACACCGGTGAGGACGCCGCCGTGGTCGCCCGGGCGTTGACGGAACTCACAGTCGTCGACCGACGGGTGCACGTCCTGGGCTACACGCGGGAACACTTCGGCGGCTGGGCCGACCACTGGTACGAGCATGCTGCGGGTGCGGGAATGTGCAGTACCCGGGGCATCGTCCTGCTGGAGACTTTCGGCGGAACCGCCTCCCCCACCGCAGAGGCCACCACGGAACAAGTCGGCAGCTGCCCAACCGCCACCGGCACCGCCACTGACCTCTACTCCGGCCAGCCCCTGACCCCACAGGACGTGGAGGTCGACCACGTCGTCCCACTCGCCGTCGCCTGGGACCACGGGGCCCACGCCTGGCCGCGGCATCATCGTGTCGACTTCGCCAACGACCGCGAACTGAACCTGCTCGCCGTCTCCGGTGAGCAGAACCGGCACAAGAGCGACGGCTCATTGTCGGAATGGTCGCCACCCCACGCTGGGACTGCGTGCGCCTATGCTGCGCGCTATCTGTCGGTCGCCGTCCGTTACTCCCTCAGCATCACCAAGGACGACAAAGAGGCCGCAGGCAGTGCCTGCGGCCTCTGAGGATCACGGGTCAAGGATGGATTAGTTGTCCCCGCCACGACGGCCGTAGCGGTCGTCGTTTCGTGCCGGACGGTTGCCACGGTGGCTGCCACGGCCTCCCCGGTCGCGGTCGCTGCGGTCACGGTCGTAGCGTCCACGGCCACCACGGTTGTCCCGGTCACGGTGTCCACCGTGTCCACCGTGTCCACTGTGTCCACCGTGTCCGTTACCGCCGCGACGGTCACGACCGCCACGTCCATCCTTGTCCTGACGGTGACGGGCGGGACGTCCTGCCGGGGCACCCGGGTCCGGCTCGATGTTGATCAGCTTGCCGGAGATGCGGGTCTGGTCGAGGGACTCGAAGACGTCACGCGACAGGTCCGCCGGCAGCTCCACCAGGGAGTGCTCGGAGAAGATGCTGATACGACCGAAGTCGCGGGAGTTCATGTTGCCCTCGTTCGCCAGGGCACCGACGATGGCGCCCGGGCGGACACGCTGACGGTGACCGACGTTGATCCGGTACACCGCGAGGGTCTTACCGTTGCGGTCGGTGACCGTCGGGGCCTCCTTGTTGAACCGCTCCTTGAAGGGACGGTGCACTCCACCGTTACCGTCGAAGTCACGGTCACGGCGGTCACCACGGTCGTTGCGCTCACGACGCTCACGACGCTGCGGCTCCGGCAGCTCCTCCATGTAGAAGGGCTCCTTGCCCTGCAGCTTCGCGGCGAGGGCGGCGGCGATGTCGGTCGCGTCGACCTCGTGCTCGGCGGCGTAGGACGAGACCAGCTCACGGAAGGTGTCGATCTGCTTGCCCTTGAGCGCCTCGGTGATCGAGGCGTGGAACTTGGCCTTGCGTGCCTCGTTGACCTCGGAGACCGGCGGCAGGTCGATCTCGTTGAGCTTCGACTTGGTGGCCCGCTCGATGTTCTTCAGCAGACGACCCTCGCGCGGGGTGACGAACAGGATGGCCCGTCCTGTACGACCGGCACGGCCGGTACGGCCGATACGGTGCACGTAGGACTCCGTGTCACGCGGGATGTCGTAGTTGAAGACGTGGGTGATGCGGTCGACGTCCAGACCACGGGCGGCGACGTCGGTCGCCACCAGGATGTCCAGGCGGCCGTCCTTGAGCTGGTCGACGGTGCGCTCACGCTGGTTCTGCGGAATGTCACCGTTGATCGCGGCAGCGTCGAAACCGCGCTCGCGTAGCTTCTCGGCGACCTCCTCGGTGTCGTTCTTGGTCCGCACAAAGAGGATCATAGCGTCGAAGTCGGTGACCTCGAGGATGCGGGTCAGCGCGTTGAGCTTGTTGCGGTAGGTCACGTAGAGGTAGTCCTGCGTGATGTTCTCCGCGGTGCGCTGGGTCGACTTGACCGTGACCTCTTCAGCGTTGTTGAGGTACTGCTTCGACAGGCGACGGATCGCCGCAGGCATGGTGGCCGAGAACAGGGCGACCTGACGGTCGTCGGGGGTGTCGGACAGGATGCGCTCGACATCCTCCTGGAAGCCCATGTTCAGCATCTCGTCGGCCTCGTCGAGGACGAGGAAACGCAGGCCGGAGAGGTCCAGGCTGCCCTTCTCGAGGTGGTCGATGACACGGCCCGGGGTGCCGACGACGACGTGGGCGCCGCGACGCAGACCGGACAGCTGTGCACCGTAGGGGGCACCGCCGTAGATCGGCAGGACGCTGATGCCGCCGAGGTGGTTGGCGAAGGACTCGAAGGACTCAGCGACCTGCAGGGCGAGCTCGCGGGTGGGAGCGAGCACCAGCACCTGCGGGGTGCGCTGGGAGCGGTCGATGTTGGCGAGGGCCGGCAGTGCGAAGGCAGCGGTCTTACCGGTACCCGTCTGCGCCAGTCCGACGACGTCCCGGCCATCCATCAGTGTGGGGATGGTAGCGGCCTGGATCGGCGAAGGCTCGGTGAAACCGACGCCGGCAACGGCGTCGAGGATCTTCTGCGGGAGACCCAGCGAGGCGAATCCCTCGTCGGACGCAGGCTCGGTCGCCCCGCTGTTGTCGTTGTTCTCTTCTCGGATGTTCTTCTCGGTGACGTCCCCGTCCACAGTGCTCTCGGGAATCTCTGCGCCCACAACGTCACCGAGGTCCAGCGCGCCCGTTTCCGGGGTGGTGGTGGCCTCGTGCAGAGTATCCTGAGGTACTGACGACTGGGAGGTTTCCGGCTTTGTATCGTCGCCGGTCACGTTCTCAGTTTCAGACATTATGTCCACCATACGGTGCGGGTGCCCCAAAAGCGATTCGACGGCAGCGACCGTGTGGTATGTCACGACCCCTCCCCCGGGTGACCTACGTCGGGTTCCGCTCCCCGTGCGGCCTGGGTCTACGATAACCCGCGTGACTGATTCAACTGAGGCCCCCGCTCCTGCCAGGCAGCTCCGGCGCACCCTCTCCCACCGGCACATCCACTTCATCGCCCTGGGGTCGGCGATCGGTACCGGCCTGTTCTACGGGTCCTCCGGCGCGATCGGCGCCGCAGGCCCGGGCGTGGTCTTCGTGTACCTGCTCGGCGGCGCGGTGGTGTACTTCATGCTCCGCGCCCTCGGCGAGATGGCCGTCGCCGACCCCGCACCGGGGTCCTTCGCGGAGTACTGCCGCCGCTACCTGGGTGGATGGGCCGGTTACATCACCGGCTGGATGTACGCCTTCGAGATGATCATCGTCTGCCTGGCGGACCTCACCGCGATCACGGTCTACATGACCTTCTGGTTCCCCGAGACCCCCGGCTGGGTCTGGGTCGCCGTCGCCCTCCTGGTGGTGGGCGCGGCGAACCTCGCCAGCGCCCGCTGGTACGGCGAGCTGGAGTTCTGGTTCACCTCCATCAAGGTCACCGCCGTGGTCGCGATGATCCTCGGTGGTGCGGCGATCCTGTTGTTCAACGTCGACACCGGTGGTTCGGCCGGCTTCCACAACCTCTGGGGGGACGGCGGCCTGTTTCCCAACGGCATCGAGGGCGTGTTCAGCGCCCTGATCCTGGTCCTGTTCGCCTTCGGCGGCACCGAGATCATCGGCGTCACCGCCGGTGAGGCCACCGACCACGAGAGGACCATCCCCAAGGCGGTCAACACCGTCCCGATGCGCATCCTGCTCTTCTACGTGCTGGCGATCCTGGTGATCGTCTCGGTGATCCCGTGGCGCGAGATCACCGGCGAGGAGTCACCGTTCGTCCAGATCTTCAGCAACCTGGGCATCGGCTGGGCCGCGGCGGCACTGAACGTCGTCGTGGTGTCTGCGGCGCTCTCGGCGATCAACTCCGACCTCTACGGTGCCGGACGCGTCGTGTTCGGCATGGCCCGCCAGGGCCTGGCCCCGAAGCTCTTCGCCCGCCTCAACCACCGCGGGGTCCCGGTGACCACCGTCGGCGTCATGCTGGTCGTCCTGCTGGTCGGCGTGGGCCTGCAGCTGACCAGCGACACGGCCGCGGACCTGTTCCAGAACATCGCGGCCCTGGCCACCTTCGCCACCGTCTTCGTCTGGCTGATGATCCTGCTGGCCCACCTCGCCAGCCGGTACAGCCACCGGGTCGACCCGTCGACCCTGTCGTTCACGGTGCCGTTCTGGCCCCTGGGTCAGCTGTTCTCCGTCGCGGTGATCCTGGTGACCTTCGGCACCATGGTGTGGATGGAAGAGTACCACTCCGCCCTCTGGGCGGGGGTGATCTTCCTGGTCGCGATGAGCGTCCTCTACCCGCTGACCCGGCACCGGACGCAGCAGGAACGCACCTCCACCACCGGCACGACCGCCGACACGTCCTCTAATCAGGGGGTCAAGTAGGTCTTTCGGGGACGCCTGAATTACCTTTGAGGGGCCAACGCCCCCTGACCCGGGGGTAAGACCGGACGATCACGTGAGGAAGCCCATCCGCATGACCACTCAGGCCCCCGACAACCAGGACGACTGGAACTCCCGAATCCTGCTCGCCCAGCAGATCCTCCCGTTGATCTCCCGGTTGCACCGGGAGCACAACGTGGTGACCTCCGTCTTCGGCCGGCTGTTGATCAATGTCACCGACATCGACATCATCAAGTCCCACCGCTACGCCCGCCTGGTCACCGACCGCGAGCTGCCGCTGAGCTCCACCCTGCCGATCCTGCAGGAGCTGGTGGACATGAACCTGGGCACCGCCTCGATCGACCTGGGCCGTCTGGCCACCGGCTACGACAAGGAGAAGGCACAGGACGACGCGCTCGACCTGCGCACCTACCTGGACCGCGAGCTCGCCGAGGTGACCGGCACCCGCACCGACAAGCCGTCCACCGACGTCGTCCTCTACGGTTTCGGACGCATCGGCCGACTGCTCGCCCGCATCCTCGTCGCCCGCGAGGCCGCCTACGGTGGTGCCCGCCTGCGCGCCATCGTGGTCCGGCAGAACGGCGAGGAGGACCTGGAGAAGCGCGCCAGCCTGCTGCGCCGCGACTCGGTCCACGGCGCCTTCGACGGCACCATCACCGTCGACCACGAGAACAACATCATCTGGGCCAACGGCACCCCGATCCAGGTCATCTACTCCAACGACCCCTCGACCGTTGACTACGCCTCCTACGGCATCTCCGACGCCGTGCTGGTCGACAACACCGGACGCTGGCGTGACCGCGAGGGCCTGTCCAAGCACCTCGCCAACGACGGCATCGCCAAGGTCCTGCTGACCGCACCGGGCAAGGGCGACGTCCGCAACATCGTCTACGGCATCAACCACGGCGACATCACCACCGACGAGTCCGACCGCGTGCTGTCCGCCGCCTCCTGCACCACCAACGCGATCACCCCGGTGCTCAAGGTCATCAACGACCGCTTCGGCATCGTGCACGGCCATGTCGAGACGGTGCACTCGTTCACCAACGACCAGAACCTCATCGACAACTTCCACAAAGGTCCGCGCCGTGGCCGCGCCGCCGGGCTGAACATGGTGCTCACCGAGACCGGTGCCGCCAAGGCCGTCGCCAAGGCCCTGCCGGAGCTGGGCGGCAAGCTCACCGGTAACGCCATCCGCGTCCCCACCCCGGACGTCTCGATGGCCGTGCTGAACCTGTCTCTGGACAAGGAGACGGACCGCGAGGAGGTCAACAACTTCCTGCACCGGGTGGCCCTGCACTCCAACCTGCGCCAGCAGATCGACTACATCAAGTCCCCGGAGATCGTCTCGACCGACTTCGTCGGCTCCACCCACGCCGGCATCGTCGACGGTCTGGCAACCATCGCCGAGGGCAGGAACCTGGTCCTCTACGTCTGGTACGACAACGAGTACGGCTACTCCAACCAGGTGATCCGCATCGTCGAGGAGATCTCCGGCGCACGCCCGCGCGTCTTCCCGAAGCGCATCGCCCCGACCGACCTGAAGTAGCCCGGGAGTTTATCGAACGGGCGTTCGAACGACCGCCTGTTCGAAGTTTCGGTGTCCGGGCCGCCTCATAGAGTCTGCGGCATGTCGAACACCACACCACAGTCCCCAGAGTCCCCACAGCCCTCCTCGTCCCCTGCCCCGGACGCCTTGGTCCGGCTCCCGCTGAGCCTGTTGAAACCTCCGGCCTCGGTCCGACGGACGGCCGAGCGGTGCGCCGGTCTCCTCCGGCACCCCCGTGCCCGGATCAGGGTCACCCCGGGTTGGCAGGCCCCTTCCAGCACCGTCGTCCTGCCTGCCGGCACGGCGACGGTATTCGTGTCCCGCCACCGGGTCTCCCCCGCGATGTGGCGCAAACTGACCAAGGCCGACATCGACACGGCTGCCCCCGATGCTCCGCTGCATCTGGTCACCCTGAGCGCGGTGACCGAAACCGACCAACTGCACGGAACGCTCCGTGACATGACCGTGAGCGTGCACTCCCTGTTCCGCCATATCCTGGCACCCGGCCCCGGCAACTCCAGGGACAGGACCGACACCCGTGGTCCGGAATGGATCGGGGCGGAGTCCTGCGGCCGGTTGCACCCGGACGGGAGTTCCCTGGAGTGGACTTGGCATGCCTTACTCACCGCGGAGCAGCTCGAGAGGCAGACCTCCCCCGGCGGTCGGAATTCCGGCTCAGGTGCCGACCCCGGTGAGGACGTCGCCGCCTGAGTTACTCGGCGGTGCTGGCCTCGACGTCTTCCTCGTCTTCCTCGTCTTCCTTGTCTTCTTGGTCGTCCTCGTCGTCCCAGAGCTGCTCCAGCGGAACCAGCAGCTCCTCCCATGACTCAGCCTGGGCCTGGGCGACAGCCAGGACGTCGAAGAGCTGGTCGAAGTCCGTGAACTCTCCGAGATCGAGGATCTCCTCGGCCTGCTCGGCGACGTCATTCACCATCCCCTGGAACATCGCCTGCCGCTCCAGCTCCGAGAGCTCCTCACCGGCGGCCCCCTCGTCCCAGACATCGGAGATGACCTGGTCCATGAGGTCGTCAAAGCCCTCACCCAGGGTGATGAACTTGACCTTCGCCGAGGGGACGGAGGCCTCGCCGTCGAAGGCCACGACCAGCTCGGAACTCTCACCGATCTCGGCGGAGACCAGCAGAGCGTCATCCGGGTCCTGGATGAACTCCAGGTCCTCGATCCGTGTGTCCGCCCCCTCAACGAGATCCCGGATCACCGCCACCACCTGGTCGGTGGCCACATGGCGCGCCACCGTGGCGACCGCGTCCTCCACGGAGAAGACCACCCCGACGAGCGCGGCCTCGAACTCCTCGTCGTCCTCGGCCACATCGGCCATCGCGAGGAAGACGTTCGCTGCCGTCAACGCGGTACCCGCCAACTCGTCCAGCTCCACGAACTGGATCTCAAGGTCGGAGGACACCGGGACGAACAACGTCCCGTCATTCACCCTCGACTCGATCCCCTCGGCGTCCAACGATTCAGCGATGTCCTCATAGAAGCCCATGACGGGCACCTCCTCGACGGTTGTTCTCCGACGCTGTGTGCGCCGCAACGCCACCATGCTAGCCGCACTGCGCAAAGCGCCGGTGGACACCTGACGGACACTGGGCCTGCACCACATGAACGGAACGCCAACTATGACTGAAAACATACGCTCAACTGCCTTTATAAGGCCTGCCCCCGCTCGAGAGCTTCGGCGCGGCATTGTAGTAGGGTGGAATGTCGAGATTGACCACATCACGAAATGAGGCGAGGACCTGCTGTGAACAGCACCAATTTCGGCCAAAACGAATGGCTGGTCGACCAGATGTACCAGCAGTTCAAGAAAGACCCGCAGTCCATTGACCAGGAATGGCGGGAGCTTTTCAGCACACGGCCGGACCAGGGCGAACAGCCTGGCACTGACGGTGCATCTACCAACGGCAAGACCGAGGGGGTGACCACCACCCCCGCCGAGAAGCCGGCCTCGACGAAGGCCGCCCCGGCCGCCAAGTCTACTGAGGCAGCGGAGACCGCCGCCCCGGCAGCCTCCGCGCCGCGGAAGGCACCGAAGCCGGTGCAGCCCGCCAACCCGGCACGGTCGGTGAACCCGATCCCGGAGCGCGTCGCACCGCCGGCACCCGCCGCCCCGGCAGACGCCCCCGAGTCCGGCGACCACCAGCTGAAGGGTGCCCAGAAGTCCATCGCCAAGAACATGGACATCTCGCTGGAGATCCCCACCGCCACCACGGTGCGCGACATGCCCGCGAAGCTCATGTTCGAGAACCGCGCCATGGTGAACGAGCACCTGGTCTCCCGCGGTAAGGGCAAGATCAGCTTCACCCACATCATCGGCTGGGCCATGGTCAAGGCCGTCCAGGCCCACCCGTCCATGAACAACAGCTACAAGGTCGTCGACGGCAAGCCCGTCGTCGTGACCCCGGAGCACATCAACCTGGGTCTGGCCATCGACATGGTCAGCAAGAACGGTGCGCGCAACCTCGTCGTCGCCGCCATCCGCGCCTGCGAGACCCTCACCTTCGACGGATTCGTCGACGCCTACGAGGACATCGTCCGTCGTGCCCGCAACGGCAAGCTGACCATGGACGACTTCTCCGGCGTCACCATTCAGCTGACCAACCCGGGTGGTATCGGCACCCGCCACTCCGTGCCCCGCCTCACCCGCGGCCAGGGCACCATCGTCGGTGTCGGTGCCATGGACTACCCGGCCGAGTTCGCCGGCGCCTCCGAGGACCGCCTCGCCGAGATGGGCGTCGGCAAGCTCGTCACCATGACCTCCACCTACGACCACCGCATCATCCAGGGTGCGGAGTCCGGTGAGTTCCTGCGCGACATCAGCCGCCTGCTGATCAACGACGACTTCTGGGACGACATCTTCAGTGCCATGTCGGTCCCCTACGCCCCGGTGCGCTGGAGCCAGGACCTGCCCGACATCGGTGTCGACAAGTCCACCCGCGTCATGCAGCTGATCGAGGCCTACCGCGCCCGCGGTCACCTCATCTCCGACATCGACCCGCTGCACTGGACCCAGCCGGGTCTGCCGGTCCCGGACCACTCGGACCTCGACATCGAGACCCACGGGCTGACCCTGTGGGACTACGACCGCAACTTCAACGTCGGCGGCTTCGCCGGCCGCGAGAAGATGACCCTGCGTGAGGTGCTCGCCACCCTGCGCAAGGCCTACACCCTCAAGGTCGGTTCCGAGTACACCCACATTCTCGACCGCGAAGAGCGCAACTGGCTCGAGCAGCAGATCGAGGGCGGCCAGCCGGTGCTGTCCAACCCCGAGCAGAAGTACCTGCTGCAGACCCTCAACGCCGCCGAGGCCTTCGAGAACTTCCTGCAGACCAAGTACATCGGCCAGAAGCGCTTCTCCCTGGAGGGTGCCGAGGCCCTGATCCCGCTGCTGGACGCCGCCGTCGACACCGCCGCCGAGCAGGGCCTCGAAGAGGTCGTCATCGGTATGCCGCACCGTGGCCGACTCAATGTCCTGGCCAACATCGTGGGCAAGCCCTACGCACAGGTCTTCACCGAGTTCGAGGGCAACATCGAGCCCACCGTCGCCGGTGGTTCCGGTGACGTGAAGTACCACCTCGGCCAGTCAGGCCAGTACACCCAGATGTTCGGTGACAACGACATCGACATCCACCTGACGGCGAACCCCTCGCACCTCGAGGCCGTCAACCCGGTCATGGAGGGCCTGTCCCGCGCCCACCAGGACCTGTCCCCCCACGCCGACGAGTACCCGATCATGCCGATCCTGATGCACGGTGACGCCGCCTTCACCGGCCTCGGCATCGTCCAGGAGACCATCAACCTCGGCAAGCTGAAGGGCTACAGCGTGGGCGGCACCGTCCACGTCGTGGTCAACAACCAGATCGGCTTCACCACGACCCCGGACGCCGGACGGTCGACCCACTACGTCACCGACCTGGCGAAGGGCTTCGACGCCCCGATCTTCCACGTCAACGGCGACAATCCCGAGGCCGTCGTGTGGGTCGCCCGCCTGGCCACCGAGTACCGCCGCCGCTTCGGCAAGGACGTCTTCATAGACCTGGTCTGCTACCGCCGCCGCGGTCACAACGAGTCCGACGACCCGTCGATGACCCAGCCGGACATGTACGGCCGCATCGAGGACCGTCCCACCGTCCGTGAGCTCTACCACGACACCCTGCTGGGCCGTGGCGAGCTGACCGCCGAAGACGCCAAACGCGCCGCAGACGACTTCCACGACCAGATGGAGACCGTCTTCAACCAGGTCCGCGAGGCCGAGAAGGGTGCGGCTGCCGCCGAGCAGACCGGTATCGCCGGTTCCCAGTCGCTGACCCGCGGCCTGGACACCTCCGTGTCACCGGAGGTCATCGCCGAGATCGGTGACGCCTTCGCCAACGTGCCGGAGGACTTCAAGGTGCACCAGCGCGTCAAGCCGGTCGTCAAGCGACGCCACGACATGTCCCGCAACGGCGGCATCGACTGGGCCTTCGGTGAGCTGCTGGCCTTCGCCACCCTCGCCGAGGACGGCCGCCGGGTGCGCCTGGCCGGTGAGGACTCGCTGCGCGGTACCTTCACCCAGCGCCACGCCGTGCTGTTCGACTCGGAGACCGCCAAGCCCTACAGCCCGCTGTCGAAGCTGGCCGGTGACTTCGGCAACGGCGGTTCCTTCGAGGCCTACAACTCCCCGCTGACCGAGTTCGCGGGCATGGGTTTCGAGTACGGCTACTCCGTGGGCAACCTCGACGCCGTCGTCGCCTGGGAGGCCCAGTTCGGTGACTTCGCCAACGGCGCCCAGACCATCATCGACCAGTACCTGGTCTCCGGTGAGGCGAAGTGGGGTCAGCTGTCCAACCTGATCCTGCTGCTGCCGCACGGCTACGAGGGCCAGGGGCCGGACCACTCCAGCGCACGTATCGAGCGCTTCCTGCAGATGGCCGCCGAGGGTTCCATGACCATCGCCCAGCCGACCACCCCGGCGAACCACTTCCACCTGCTGCGCCGCCACGCCATGGGCACCATGCGTCGCCCGCTGGTCGTCTTCACCCCGAAGTCGATGCTGCGCAACAAGGCCGCGACCTCCTCGATCGAGGACTTCACCGAGAAGACCAGCTTCACCTCGGTACTGGACGATCCGCGTCTGGTCGACACCGAGGGCACCAAGGAGAACATCAAGAAGGTCCTCCTGTGCTCCGGCAAGATCTACTACGACCTGGAGAAGAAGCGTGCCGACGAAGGCCGTGACGATTTCGCCATCGTCCGCGTCGAGATGCTGCACCCGCTGCCGCACAACCGGATCAAGGAAGTCGTCGACCGCTACCCGAACGCGGAGTTCCGCTGGGTGCAGGACGAGCCGGCCAACCAGGGTCCGTGGCAGTTCGTCGCGCTGACCCTGATGGACCGCCTGCCGGACTTCAAGATGAAGCGCGTCTCCCGTCGCGCCCAGTCCTCCACCGCCACCGGCCTGGCCAAGGTTCACAAGCTGGAGCAGGAGGCCCTGCTGAACGAGGCCTTCGCCTAAGAGGTCTGGACTTCGGTCCTGGCGCTCCAAGCAACACGCCCCGCCCTTCATGGGCGGGGCGTTCGCCGTTTTGCAGGATGCCGGTGCTCCTCTCTGTGTGTGGGGCCGGGTGACTCACACACAACCTGGCAAAGAGGGGAAGCTATCCGTTCAGCTGATTCTCGATAGTTTGTGGTTGATACATCTGTCCCAGACCGCCGACCGACAGGCGAAGACTAGTCGTCCTCGATGGCGACCTCGTCGCTGGTGACACCACCGGCGACGTTGTTCAACGCCTTCTTGTCCGGCCGGTCCAGCTCCCCCTTGCGGTAGACCGCCACGATGTTCTGCGGCAGGGACTCGTCGGAACAGCCCACCGCCTCGCCGGGGTCACTCGCCTGCAGCTCGGTCGGCAACGCCGAGAACATCGTCGAATGGACGATGTCGCGCCACTGGGAAGTGTCGACAGGGTCCCCGCCACTGTCCGCCTCGTCCTGCGCCTCGGCGTACATCTCACGCATCTCCTGGCCCTTGACCGGGTCGAGCTCGTCGAGGAGCTCGCCGACGCAACCCAGCACCACCGTCAGTTCCCCACCCAGCAGGCGCGGGAGTCGCTCGTCCTGTTCGACGTCGTCGACACTGACCTCACGGTCCACCGCCTCGAACTCACTGGTGTAGCTCTCCACCAGCCGCTGCTGGACCGGGTCGCTGGTGACCCCCAACTCCAGAGTGCGGCCCTCCGCAGCATCCAGGGCCGGGGCGGCGACCCGGGTGGATTCCCCGGAGGTGCATCCGGCGAGTCCCAGGGCAGACCCGGCCGCCATTCCGGCACAGAGCACGGCGGCCACGGCTCGCGTGCGAGGTATGCGCTGCATCGTCCCGACTGTCCTTCCGTTGATCTCTGACACCGTCACCACCACGCCACGACGAACACCACGACCAGGGCGATCCAGGACACCAGGACCCAGGCCCGGTGCCGGTCGCTGAGCAGGGCTCCGGCCGTGGCCACCGCGCCGCCGACGGCATGGGGGATCCACAGACCACTGCCCAGCAGCGCCAGGATCACCGCCATCCCGCACAATCCTCCGGCGATCAACCGTGACATCGGACCCTCCACTTCTTCACTCGCATCCGTCCCAGGATAGCCCCGAAGGCGTCGTCCGATTAACTTTTGTTGCATGGGCACTTCCAAGGGCACTTCCAAGGGCACTTCCAGGAGCACGTTCCCGGGCGCACCGACACCTCCCCCACCCACGGACGATTCCGGCGCAGACGATCGCCGTCACTGCACCGTCTTCACCCGCGACAGTGCGGGGACGGTCAGTTCCGAGGAGATCGAGGAGAGCACCGTGGCAGACAGCGATGCGTTGGAACGCATGTACCACCACCTCGGGGCGGACCAGTTCTGCTGGATCAGTGTGTCCACGCCGTCCACCCTGACGATGCTGGGTCTCTCCGATGTCTTCGGCATCCACGAGCTGATCGTGGAGGACGCCGTGACCGGTGGCCAGCGTCCGAAGGTGGAACATTATGACGACCAACTGCTGCTGGTGGCCAGGACCATCGAGAACGGTCCCACCGTCAGCACTGGCACGGACGCTGGCACCAACGAGAGGACACGAACCGGTGAGGTGCTGATCGTCGTGGGCGACCGGTTCGTCCTCACCATCGGCCACGGCACCACCGGTCGGACCCGTGACCTCACCGCTCGGGTCAACTCCGCCCTGGACCGGTCCTTCAGCCCCCACTCGGTGCTCTTCGCCGTCACCGACGCCGTCGTCGACCGCTACGCCTCCATCACCGACGCCCTCGAAGACGACGTCGACGCCATGGAGGACGCCGTGTTCTCCCGCTCCGGAGACTTCTCCATCGGGGACATCTACCTGCAGATGCGGGAGGTCCTCACCATCCGCCACGCGGTAGACCCGTTCACCCCGGCGCTGACGACTCTGTCCAGGAGGGACGGACCTGACCTGCCGTACGTGCGGGACGTCCTGGACCACCAGATCCAGGCGGCGGGACGCATCGACAACTACGCCCAACGGCTCTCCGCCCTCATCGACACCGCCAGCGCCAGGATCTCGCTGCAGCAGAACACCGACATGCGCAAGATCTCGGCCTGGGCAGGTGTCATCGCTGTCCCGACGCTGTTCACGGGCTTCTACGGGATGAACTTCGTCCACATGCCGGAACTGGACACGACGTGGGGATACCCGGCGGTGATCGTGGCCATCGTGGCCTCCGTGGTCGCCCTGGTGATCATCTTCCGACGCAACAACTGGCTCTGAGCCGCCCCTCTGATACACCCCGGGGTGCCCCGAAGTGTCGCGTATGCACTCAGCAGGTACTCTTCAGAATCATGGCAAGCTCTTGGACGACGACGCGAGTGTACGCAGGACGACTGGCCGGAATGCTCCTGCTCGGAACCGACGGTGAGTCACTCGGCCGGGTCCGTGACGTGGTCCTGACGATCCGTCCCTCCCGGGCCCAGGTGCTGGGTCTGGTGGCCGAGGTCGCCGGCAAGCGACGGATCTTCCTCCCGATGGGACGGGTCGCCTCGATCGACCCGAAGGAGGTCACACTGACCACCAGTTCGGTGAACATGCGCGCCTTCCGTTCCCGTACCGGTGAGATCACCGTCATGGACGACCTGATCGGGTCGAAGGTGCACACCGACGACCCCTCCTTCGAGCACCTCTCCGGCCGCGCCGTAGAGATCGCCGACGTGGAGCTGGAGCGCACCCGGACCCGCGAGTGGGATGTCTCCCGGGTCGCCGTGGTGACCCGCTCCCGCCTGGGCCGACGCAGCGAGCCTGCGATCGTCCCCCTCTCCCACGTGCACGGACTGTCCGCCTCCGGCACCGGCCCCCGGGACGTCGACGCCGAACTCATCGCCGAGTTCAAGTCCATGCGAAACGCCGATGTCGCCCAGTCGCTACGCGACCTGCCCGACGAGCGCCGTGTCCGCGTGGCCTCCGAGCTGGACGACGACCGGCTGGCAGACGTCATCGCCGAGCTGCCGGACGACGAGCAGACCCACATCCTGGAGGCACTGAACATCGAGCGTGCCGCCACGGTGCTCGAGGAGATGGACCCGGACGACGCCGCCGACCTGCTCGGCGAGCTCCCCGACGACAAGGCGGACGTCCTGCTGGAGCTCATGGACCCGGAGGAGTCCGAGTCGGTGCGCCGTCTGATGAGCTTCTCCCCCGACACCGTCGGTGCGTTGATGACCTCCGAGCCGCTGATCCTGCCACCGCAGGCGACGGTCGCCGAAGCCCTGGCGCATGCCCGCAACCCCGAGGTGCCGATGTCGCTGAGTTCGCTGATCTTCGTGGTGCGTCCGCCGCAGGCGACACCCACCGGGCGCTACCTGGGCTGTGTCCACCTGCAGAAGCTGCTTCGTGAGCCCCCGTCGACCCTGATCGGTGGCATCCTCGACCTTGACCTGCCGGCCCTGCACCCGGAGGACAGCGAGGAGACCGCGGCCCGCTACTTCGCGACCTACAACTTGGTGGCCGCCCCGATCCTGGACGAGAACAGCCACCTGCTGGGCGCGGTCGGCGTCGACGACCTGCTCGACCACCTGCTGCCGGAGGACTGGCGCGACGACGGATGGGACTCCGCGCGTGCCGACGCCACTGCGCCGCCGGCCAGTGCCTGATCCCGCGTGACCCGCGTACGCCCCTGTTCGATCCCTGACACCGACTGCACACCCCTGACTGCCTGAGGAGAGCCATGCCGGACAACTTCACCCGCACCGACCTCGACACCCCGGTCGTCGTTCCCCGGCGCAAGGTGTTCTCGTACAACGACGACGCGGTCGGCCAGGGAGCCGAACGGGTCGCCCGCTTCCTCGGCACCGGCCAGTACCTGATGTGGCAGACGGTCATCGTGGTCGTCTGGATCTGCCTCAACATCGGCGGGATGTGGTGGAACTGGGACCCCTACCCCTTCATCCTTCTCAACCTGGCGTTCTCCACACAGGCCGCCTACGCCGCGCCGCTGATCCTGCTGGCGCAGAACCGGCAGGACGACCGCGACCGTGTGGCCCTGAACGAGGACCGGCAGCGGGCGGCCGAGACCAAGGCGGACACCGAGTTCCTCGCCCGCGAGCTCGCCGGCCTGCGTATCGCCGTGGGTGAGAACGTCACCCGCGACTACCTGCGTCGCGAGCTCGACGACCTCAATGACGTGTTGCGCCGGATCGAGGACAAGCTGGAGGACCAGGCGGCCGACGACAAGCCGTCCAGTCCTGCGGGCACCGACTGACCGGGGCCGGCACGGATTGACCCAGCCCCTGCGCACCGGCGTATTATCGGAGCCGATGTCTACTGTTTCCACTGTTACCGAAGACGCGGTCCGCGAGGCTCTGTCCACCGTCGAGGATCCGGAGCTCAACAAGCCGATCACCGAGCTGGGCATGGTCAAGTCGGTCACCATCGACGGTGCCGACGTGGCCGTCGAGATCTATCTCACGATCGCCGGTTGCCCCATGAAGTCCACCCTGACCACCCGGACGAAAGAGGCCACCGAAGGTGTCGAGGGCGTCGACCGGGCCACCGTCACCACCGACGTGATGAGCGACGAGCAGCGTCGCGAACTGCGGATGTCCCTGCGTGGCGGCAAGGCCGAGCCCGTGGTCCCCTTCGCCCAGCCGGAGTCCACCACGCGCGTCTACGCCGTGGCGTCCGGCAAGGGCGGGGTCGGCAAGTCCTCGGTGACGGTCAACCTCGCCACCGCGCTGGCTGACCGGGGACTGAACGTCGGTGTGGTCGACGCCGACATCTATGGCCACTCCGTGCCGCACATGATGGGTTCGGACCACCGTCCGCACCAGGTCGACGACATGATCATCCCGCCGCAGGCCCACGGCGTGAAGATGATCTCCATCGGTCACTTCCTCGACGGCAATGCCCCGGTGGTGTGGCGCGGGCCGATGTTGCACCGCGCGATCCAGCAGTTCCTCGCCGACGTGTTCTGGGGCGACCTGGACGTACTTCTGCTCGACCTCCCGCCCGGCACCGGTGACGTCGCCATCTCCGTGGCACAGCTGGTGCCGAACGCCGAACTGCTCATCGTCACCACCCCGCAGGCCGCCGCCGCGGAGGTCGCCGAGCGTGCCGGCAGCATCTCGCAGCAGACCCGTCAGCGCATCGGTGGCGTCATCGAGAACATGAGCTGGATGGACATGCCGGACGGCACCCGCATGGAGGTCTTCGGCGCCGGCGGCGGCCAGGTCGTCGCCGACCGACTGGCCGAGCTGACCGGTGGCGAGGTCCCGCTGATGGGCCAGATCCCGCTGGACCCGAACCTGCGTGTCGGTGGCGACGTGGGCAACCCGATCGCCATCTCCGAGCCGGATTCCCCGGCAGGAACGGCACTGGGAAGCATCGCCGATTCCCTGGTCACCCGTCGGCAGTCGCTGGCAGGTCGCTCGCTGAACCTGGGTGTGGCCCGGAGCTAGGGACTCCGCAAGGAGGACGGGTTACGACCGCCTACATCGCCTCGTCGAATCCCGCGGGGTTGCTCCAGTCCCGCGAGGCCCCGGCCTCGTCCTGCTGGGGCACCTCGACGCGGGATTCCTGTGCTGCCTCCGGCTCGGCAGATGCTGCCGGCGTTGCGGAGGGCTGGTCGGCAGCGATATCGGACGCTCCAGCGTCGCCCGCCACAGCTGTGGCGTCGGAATCAGATTTCTCGCTCTTCAGCTCCGCCTGACGGCGCTCCTCCGCCTTACGGTCCTTGTCGGCCCGATAGTCCTCCTGGACCTGGGACCGCAGGGTCCGCCCCGGGTGACGGACGGCATCCGCGGTCCCCTTCGCAGCGGTGGTCACCTCACGGGCAGAACTCTCCAGATCGGTGAGCATGCTGTCGTCATCATCCAGCAGGGTCTTCGTGATGAAGCCACGGGCGCCCATCTGCCGCACGCTGTTGAGCTGCTCCAGTGGCTTGCGGAACTCCTCGAGGTCCTCACCGAAGTCGTCGTCGAACTCCTTGCGGGCGTTCGCGATCGTCCGACGGGCGGCCAGCAGCAGGGCCTTGACGTCGTTGATCATCCGCGGGAGGCGCTCTGGGCCGACGACGACGATACCGACGACGAGGATGATGAGAACCTCAAACCATCCGATGTTCGAGAACACCGTAGTATCTGCCTTCCGGTCGACCGACTTCGCTGAGTGTTGTGATTAGACAGATCCTACCGCCCGCGGCGGTACCTGGGCGAGTTGGGTTGTGTAGCCCCTCCCCTGCGCTGCGCACGGCGCATAGCTGCCGCCATGCGTCCGGAGAGGGTGTTCGGACGCCGGCACCCGTCCGGTCCGACCTCGTCCGAGAAGATGTCCCCCGAGGTGGCAGGACCACTACCGTTGCCGGCATCCTCTGCGGCCACCTGTCCGGACTCCTCACAGACCGCCGGGATCTGCGTGAGCCGTGCCAGAAGTGACCCGGAGATGTGGACGTCGCCCAGAGGGTCGCTGTCGCGCAGACGTTCGGCGGCCTGCCGCTGGGCACGCACCTCCCCCCGGCATTCCTGGCAGTGCACCAGGTGGACTTTGGCGCGTTGCTCCGCACCCCGGCTGAGTTCCCCGTCCACCAGTGCTGCGACGACCTCTGGCGTGAGATGGCCGACGGCGGAGAATGCACCTGTGTCGGTCATTCTCGCCACACTCCTCTCCGTCATCAGCCAACTGTCACTGGGCGATCACCGGCCGGTCGGATCCAACCCCGACCAACTTGTTTCCGACCACCACTCTAGCGCGCTTCTAGCCGCGCGGTACGTAGCTCAGCTCCCCGGCGGTGCGCTCGAGGCTCTGCCGAAGCTGGGTACGGGCACGATGGATGCGGGAACGCACGGTGCCCATCTTCAGGCCGAGCGTGTCGGCGATCTCCTCGTAGGTCATGTCGAGACCGTCGCACAGCACGACCGCCACGCGGAACTCCGGCGAGAGGTCGTCGAGTGCACGCTGCAGCGCGGGATCGAGGTTGTTCATCTCGAAGGCCCGCTCGGGACCCGACCGCGTCCCCTCCACGCGGTCGTAGTTCTCCGGCAGCGCCTCCATCCGGATCGTCGCCCGGTGGCGGACCATGTCCAGGAAGAGGTTGGTCGTGATGCGGTGCAGCCAGCCGGAGAAGGTGCCCGGACGGTAGGTCTTCAGGGAGCGGAAGGCGCGCATGAAGGTGTCCTGGGTGAGGTCCTCGGCGTCCTGCGGGTCACCGCTGAGTCGGTACGCCAGGCGGTAGACGCTGTCGGCGTGTTCGGTGACGAGTTCCGCCCACGTAGGCATATCGCCTTCACCTCGGTCGAAGGCTGCGGTGACGCTGTCGTCCTGGATCAGGGTCGGGGACGACTCTGTGGCGGGGTTCATGGTCTCCATCCTGATGCAGGGACATTGCGGGCGTGTTCTCACCAGCTGAACGTTCGCTGTGAGTTGCCCCGAGCGAACGCTGGGATTGTGGCTCAACGTTCTCCTACAAACCTATCCCCTCCGGAGGGGCAGTGTCTAGCCGGACCGCAATGCCTTTTCGGCGTGAATTCAACACCACTTTTCAACGCCCCTCAAACCCCATCAGTCACTGCATTCACACATTGGGCCGAGCCTCCCCGACTCGCCGCAAAAGGTACCGCCACCGGCACGGAACTGACCTACAGTTGACACTCGTGAATGCACTACCCAGCTCCGCCTCAGACGCCGTCCGCGACTACGTCAACGGCACCGCCGTGGCCGACGACCACATGGTCGCCGCACGCGGCGCGGCCGTCGAGTACGGACTGACGACACCCGACGCGATGACCGGTGAGTTCCTGACGTTCCTCGCCGCCCGCGCCGGCTCGACCCCACCGTCCGCCGTGGTCATGTCCCCGGCCTTCGGCGTCATCGGACTGCACCTGTTCGCCGGCTTCGGGACCGTCGGCGGCCACGTCACGTGCATCGACCCGGAGGCCCAGCACCAGACGCTGGCCCGTCACGCCTTCGCTGGCGCCGGGGTTCGGTCCAACGCCTACCGCTTCCTGCCGTCCGCACCGCTCGACGGTGTGACCCGACTGGCGTCCGACTCCTACGACCTCATCATCTCCGAGTCGGAGGTCGAGCACCTCTCCGCCACCGTCGACGCCGCACTGCCGGCGTTGCGCCCCGGTGGCGTCCTGGTGCTGCTCGACTCCCTGCTGGACGGCACCCTGGGCGATCCGGAGCACACCGACCGTCAGGTACGCGCGGCCCGGGAGGCCGACGACTATCTCGCCGAGATCGCGAGCACCGGTTCGATCACCGTGGCCCGTCTCCCCCTGGGAGCGGGGACGACGATCGTCACCAAGCGCGGTCAGTAGCTCCCCGGACGCCGCGGACATCACGACCCCCAGCAGGCGTTTTTTGGTATACAGGGTGGGCGTGAATCGCAAACGACCTGAACTGCACGTGACCGCGGAGGTGGGTGTCTTCGAGGCACCCGCCGGAGCACTCGCGGCGGGCGAGACTCTCCACGTCTTCCACCAGTTCCGTCCGCACCCGGACGCCGGGGCCCGCTGGGCCCACCAGGTGGCCTCCGGACTGCCCTACGGGTGGGACGTCTGCGACGATGTCCTGGCCCCCGCCGACGACGAGATCGACTGCCTTGCCGGCTCCTCGGTTCCGGTGGACGACACCGTCGAGCTGTTCTTCGTGACCACCAGCTCCACCCCGGGGCAGGACGCTGCGAGCCTTCGCTCCAACTCGGTCCCCCACGGTCACCGCGGCGAACGCGCCTTCACGGTGCAGCGAGCCAGGATCACCGATCTCGCGTCGAGTGCCGCGGAGGTCTCCGACGACCCCAGCATCGTCTCCCCGCTCGTCGAACGCCTCGGTCCGGTCGAGATCGACGACTCGGCCTTCCCGGTCCCCGACCTCGTCACCCCCTCGGTGATCCCGCACGGTGACGGGTGGCTGATGCTCGCCCTCGCGTTGACGGACGACGAGAATGCCCAGATCGTGGTCCTCACCTCCGGGGACCGCCAGCACTGGACGGTCCAGGGGCCGATCACCTTCAGCGGGACACCGGAAGGCATCGCCCCGGACGGCCGTCCCTTCGCCCCGCGGATCGCGGTGATGACCGACCGGGACAGCGGCGAGAACCGGGACGTCCTGTTCATCACCTACCCGACCACCGGGGACACCGGAGAGAGCACAGACAACGGAACCGCCGGGAGCCCCCACGAGACCACCGGTTACCTGGTGGGCAACCTCGACGGCACGACCTTCCACACCACCACCCCGTTCACCGTGCTGGACCACGGGCACGACTTCACCCGCCCCCGTCTGGTCCACGGCAAGCGGCCGGTGGTCTCCGGCCTCGTGGGGTCCTTCCCCTCGGGCGAGGACGACACCTGGGCCAACTGCCTCTCGATCCCCCGGTTCCTCACCCTGCGTGGCGGGCACCTCTACCAGGACGTGGTCGGCCTTCCCACGGCCGTGCGGTCCTACACCGACAAGGCCGCCGTGTTCACCGCCCAGCTCGAGGTCGACGGCGACCGTGAGGGGGACGCCGTCACCGTCGACGTGGTGGACGAGTCCGGCGACAGCCTGGTCACCGTGACCCACCACGGTGACCACGTGGCCGTGGACCGCCAGGGCGACGTCCGCCGGGCTCCCCTGGCCGACGGCGACAGCGACACCCTGACCATCTTCATCGACGGCCCGGTCTGCGAAGTCTTCGCCGACGGTGGTCTGGTCTCCCTGACCACCGCACTGACCCGCACCGGCCTGGTCGACCAGTTCGCCGTGACCGCGGGAGGCGAGGCGACGGTGTTGTCCACCCTCGAGTCCCTCGGACGCTCCCTCCAGCGACGGCTGGCACACCTCGACAACCCGGAGGAGCAGGAACGCCTGATCCGCGAGGCCGCCCTGGCCGACCGGGACCTCGCCGCCGGCATCGATCCGGCTGCCGACTGAGCGACTGAGCGGCTGACGACCGGGCCTGTCAGCCCAGCTTCGGGTCGCGCTTGAGTCGGGTGATCGAGGCGCGGGCGGTGACCTTCATCGTCTCCGGCAGGTCGGCGATCCGCTCAGCAAGCACCTTCGGGTGGATGTGGCGGGCCGAGGGGCTCATCCCGATCTGTGCGGCGATGGAGGCCTGGTCGAGTTCCATGTTGAACTCCACGGTCTCCGGGTCCGCCACCGGGACGAGGTGACCGGAGGCCTGGGCGATCATCCGCTCGACCTTGCCCTCCTCCACGTCGATGATGCCCAGCGGCTCGCGCAGCTCGGCCAGGTGACCGGAATCGGCGGTCAGCACCACGACCTGCCCCTCGGGGGTCAGGATGCGGGCGAACTCGGCGGCGTTGCGGGGGGCGAAGATCACCGTCACCGCGTCCACCGAACCGTCCCGCAGCGGCAGCCTGGACCAGGCGTCCGCCACCACTGCACCGACACGGGGATGGCAGTGGGCCAGTCGCTTCGCCGCGGGGACGGACACGTCGATGCCCACACCGCGGGCCCCCTCGATCGAGTCGAGGGTGTGCGCCAGGTAGTAGCCGGTACCCGCACCGACCTCCAGGATCGACGGCGGGACGTCGTCCGGCACACCGGCGTCGTCGAGGGCACGGGTGACGTTGTCGGTCACCGCCTCCACGAAGCGGGCGAAATGTCCGCCCGAGAGGAAGGTCTCGCGGGCCTGGATCATCTCCGCGTCATCGCCGGAGTAGCGCAGACCCGCCCCACCGGCCAGGGTCACGTAGCCCTGACGGGCGACGTCGTAGCTGTGCCCGGAGTCGGACACCAGGGTGCGCCAGGAGTCGTCCCCCTGACGCAGTGCGGTGCCGTCAACCGGGTCGGCGAGCAAGTCAATGACGTCTGAGAGCACGGGTGCTGGTCTCCCCTCGAGAGATCGCTGGTGGTGGGGCGTAACGGGAGTACGGGACTCCTATTTCCTGAACCACTCTACAAGAGTTCGGGCGGCGAACCCGGTGCTCCCCCGGTCGATGTCACCGGACACCGATTCCGAGCGGACCGGGCCGCTGATGTCCAGCACGGTGCAGGGAACCTCACCGGCGAAACGACGCAGGAACATCGCGGCGGTCACCGCGTCCGGCCCGTCAGGACGCACCGTCAGATCCGTGACCTTCCCGTTGACCGCACTCTCCAGCCAGCCCGGGGTCGGCATCGGCCACCACCGCTCCCCGACCCGGGCGCCGCGCAGGGTCACCCGCCTCACCGCCTGCTCCGGGCCGAACACCGCGCCGGTGCGCTCGCCCAGTGCGGACTTCGACGCCGCCGACACGGGGCCCACGACCACGACCCGGCGCGGCTGGTGCCGCTTGACGCCGTAGGCCACTGCGTCGGCGAGTGCCAGCCGACGGGCCGCCTGGGTCTGCTGTGGCGGGGTGGCCGCGTACGGCACCTGGGTGGTCAACCCGTTGACATGCTCCACCACGCTGTAGCCGGAACAACCGGGCTCAGCGGCACCGGCGACGACCGGCACCCCGGTCGTGGCGCTGCGTCCGAAGACCGGGATGACGCCGACGACCTTGCGCGGGCCCTTGAGCTCGGCGAGCGCCCGGACGGCCGCAGCCACCTCCGCACCGCCGACCAGGAGCACGTCCGGCTGATCGTCGGTGAGGTCGCCCTCGGCCGCCGCCGGGTCCCAGAACAGTTCGATCAGCCCGGGCGTCCCGTCGACGTCCGGGTCACCGGCTGCACCACCGGCACCGCCGTTGGCGGTGGCCAGCAGTCCGCCGAAGCCCTTGCGCTGCAGCCAGGAGACCCCGTGGGTCTTCACCCGGGTACCGGGTACGTCACCCAGCAGGGCCTTCATCTGGCGGCGCCACCAGTGGAGCGGGGTCTCGCTTCCCGGGAGCCCGGTGATGTCCCGGGCGAGGGCTGTCGCACTGCCCTGGGCGCGTCCCTTCGCCACATTGTCCGCCGCCCGGCGCGTCACCTGGGGATCGAGCCCGTCGAGGTTGAGGTGCACCTGCCGCACCTCGGGGGCGGCGTCCTTCTTGCGGACGGTGATGCGTCGGCTGCCGAGCATCAGCCCCTGGGCGAGATTGCGCAGGTTCATCGTCGTGGTGGAAACCGGCAGAGCGATCTGGACGGTGTGTCGCTTGGCCCGCACCGGGTGACCGGCGACCAACGTCCCGAGGCGCCGCATCAGGACCGCGCCGGCGGCACGCCACCCGTCGTCCCCGAGCCGGGGCTCGAGGTCGAGGTCCGTCAGGTCGGTCAGGGCGACCGGCTGCTCCGGGACGGTGACCTCCCAGACCCCGTCATCCGCGAGGACGACGCGTGCTCCGGTGCCCGGGACCTCACCGACGACCACGCGGCAGTCGATGACGTCGCCGCCGTCCACCGGGTCACCGACGGTGACCTCCGGGACGCGCCGGGGCAGACTCGGGATCCTCTTCACGCTGGTTCCTCCTGATCAGGTTCTGTGTTATTCGTCCCCGGCTGTGCCGGGGGTGTCGCCGGCGCTGCCGTTCTGCAGCCAGTAGGTGTGGCCCTCGAGATCGCGCAGTTCCTTCAGCAGGCTCTCACGGCGGCGCTCGAGCTCCTCCACACGGCCACGGTGCGCCTCCACGATATGCGCCACGGCCTCCTCCGGGGAGTCGGTCAGCAGGAAAAGGTCGGGATCGGACTCCGAGATCATGCCCTCCTCGATCAGCCGACCACGGATCCACTCGACCAGCCCACCCCAGAACTCGCAGCCGAGCAGGACGATCGGGAAGCGTCGAACCTTCCCGGTCTGAACCATGACCAGGGCCTCGAAGAGTTCGTCGAGAGTGCCGAAGCCGCCGGGCAGGCACACGAAGGCCTGGGCGTACTTCAGGAACATGGTCTTGCGCACGAAGAAGTACCGGAAGTTGAGTCCGAGGTTCACCCAGTCGTTCAATCCCTGCTCGTGCGGCAGTTCGATGCCCAGTCCGATGGACAGTCCGTCGGCCTCGGCGGCTCCCCGGTTGGGGGCCTCCATCAGTCCCGGGCCACCGCCGGTGATCACCGCGTAACCGGCCTCGTGCAGTCGGCGTCCGAGGTCCACACCCATCTCGTAGTACGGGTGTCCCTCCTTGGCCCTGGCCGAGCCCCACACGGTGACGGCCTTGGGGATCTCGGCGAGGGCACCGAAGCCCTCGACGAACTCGGACTGGATGCGCATGACCCGCCACGGGTCGGCGTGCAGCCAGTCGGTGGACGGCTGTTCGTCGAGCAGGCGCTGGTCGGTGGTGGACCGGATGCCGGAGACGGGCTTGTCGCCGCGTCGGAGCACCGGGCCGCGGTAGACGGGACGGTCGGAGTCGCTCACTCGGGTTCTCCTGTCGGTGTGGTGAGGTAGCTGAGCAGTTGGGCGGAGACGGTCTCGATCATCTCCACCGGGCAGTTCTCCTGCGGGGTGTGGCAGAGTCCGGGGTCTCCGGGACCGAAGTTCACGGCGGGAACGCCGAGCGAGGAGAAACGGGCGACGTCCGTCCAGCCGAACTTGGCGCGGACGTTGCCTCCGGTGGCGGTCACCAACGTCGCCGCGGCCTCCTGGTGCAGCCCCGGCAACGCGCCCGGCGCGATGTCGTCAATCTCGAGGGTGAAGCCCTCGGCAGTGTCGTCCGGGGTGCCGATGTCGAGCACCTGCCAGGTGTGTTCCAGGGCCTCGGCCTCGGTGCGGTCCGGGGCGAAACGGAAGTTGACGAACATCCAGGCCTCGTCGGGCAGGGTGTTGGTGGCCACACCGGCCTCCAGGTGCACCACGTTGAGTCCCTCGCGGTAGACACAGTCGTCGATCTCCACCTGCCGCGGCTCGTATGCGGCGACCCGGGAGATCACCGGGCTGAGCCGGTGGGCGGCGTTGTCGCCCAGCCAGGCCCGGGCGGAGTGTGCGCGGGTGCCCTGGGCGGTGACCCTGACGCGCAGGGTGCCCTGGCAGCCGGCCTCGATGACGGCGCCGGAGGGTTCACCGAGCAGTGCGACGTCCCCGGCGAGCCACTCAGGGTGCGCCTCTGCGACATGCCGCAGCCCGTTGTACCGGGACGCGACCTCCTCGCCCTCGTAGAGGATCAGGGTGAGGTCGTGGACGAGTTCCTCGGACGCGGCCAGGGTGGCGAAGGCGTGGATGTACACCGCATCCCCGGACTTCATGTCCACGGATCCGAGCCCGTGGATGCAGTCATTTCCATCAGTGTCCGGCCCCCTGAAAGAGGGGATGTTGTCTGCCGGGGGAACGGTGTCGATGTGACCGGCGAGGACGACACGGCTGGGCAGCTTACGGTTCGTGCGGGCCACCAGGGTGTTGCCGAGGCGGTCGACGGTCATGCCGACATCTTCACCGACCTCTGCTGCGAGGCTGGTCAGAGCGCTTTCCAGGGCATCGGCCAGGGCCTGCTCCTGGTGGGACTGGCTGGGGACGTCCACCAGCTGGCGGGTGAGCTCCACGGGGGAGGCCGTCAGGTCGATGTGCGGGGGCGTCGTGGTGGAGGTCTCGGTAGTCATTATGGTTCTCACTCTAATGGCCGATCGCCGGTGGTGCCCGGCAGGTGTGGGAGAATTACTGTTCATGAGCACTGAACATGCAGAAGGCGCCGGAGCGACCGGCGCAGCCGCCGCACCCCAGGCCGAGGTGGGTAACCGCAAACTCGGTCACGGGCTGCAGGTCCGTCACCTGACCATGATGGGACTGGGCTCGGCCGTGGGCGCCGGACTGTTCCTGGGTACCGGAGTGGGCATCAACGCCGCAGGGCCCGCGGTGCTGCTGTCCTACATCGTCGCCGGCATCGTCGTCGTCTTCGTGATGCGCATGCTCGGTGAGCTCGCCGCCGCCCGTCCGGCCTCCGGTACCTTCGCCACCTACGCCCGCATGGCGTTCGGCCCCTGGGCCGGCTTCTCCATGGGCTGGTTGTACTGGTTCATGCTGATCATGGTGATGGGCACCGAGATCACCGGCGCCGGGGCCATCATGGGCAACTGGTTCGGGGTCGAGGGCTGGATCCCCGGTCTGATCTGCGTGATCCTGTTCACCGTGGTCAACTTGTTCGCGGTGCGTGGCTTCGGTGAGTTCGAGTACTGGTTCTCCTTCATCAAGGTCGCCGTCATCGTCTTCTTCCTGGCCGTCGGCGTGCTGCTGGTCTTCGGCCTGCTGCCCGGCCATGAGCCGGTCGGCGTGGACAACTTCTCCCCCTTCGCGCCCAACGGCATCTCCGGCATCGCCGCCGGTCTGTTGGCCGTGGCCTTCGCCTTCGGCGGTATCGAGATCGTCACCATCGCCGCCGCGGAGTCGGAGAAGCCCGCCCAGGCGATCACCGCCGCGGTGCGCGCGGTGGTCTGGCGCATCATGGTCTTCTACCTCGGCTCCGTCCTGGTGATCTGTGCCCTGCTGAACTACACCACCCTCGACGAGGCCGATGTCGCCGCAGACTCCCCGTTCACCCGGGTGCTCGGCATGGCCGACATCCCCGGGGTCGTCGGGTTCATGGAGATCATCATCGTGCTGGCGCTGCTCTCGGCGTTCAACGCCCAGATCTACGCCACCTCGCGCCTGATGTTCTCCTTCTCCCACCAGGGCAACGCCCCAAAGTTCTTCCGGAAGGTCTCCTCCCAGAAGGTGCCGCTGGCGGCCGTGGGTTGCTCGCTGGTCTTCGCCTTCATCTCGGTGGGCCTGCAGCTGTGGGGCCCGGAGAACCTGATCAACCTGCTGTTCAACGCCGTGGGTGGTTGCCTGCTGGTCATCTGGCTCGGCATCGTGGCCAGTGAATTGAAGCTGCGCCGCGAGCTGGAGGCCGAGGGCTCCCTGTCGGTGAAGATGTGGGGTTGGCCCACCCTGCCGATACTCACGGTCGTCGCACTGGTGGCCCTGGCAGTGCTCATGCTCTTCGACGAGACCGCACGCGACCAGGTCATCACCGTCACCATCGCCTTCGCCCTGCTGAGTGCGCTGGGCTGGTACGTGGGACGCCGCAATGCCGCCGGCGGTGCGGACAACTCCGCCGTCCTCGACGACGACCGTCTCAGCGACCGGTAGGATTGACGACCATGACTGCCGCTTATGGAACCGGAATCGCGACCCTGACCGCCGACAACACCGTCCTTGACGTGTGGTACCCCGAGTTCGGCCTCGGTGAGGCCCCCGCCTCCCCGATCGACCTCAGCCACCTCGAGGGAGAGGACGCCGACCGTGGGGTCCACCTCGAGGTCGTCCACACCGTCATCGCCGACCTCGACACCCCGCCGGCCGATACCGCCGACGTCTACCTCCGCCTGCATCTGATTTCAGGGCGGGAAATCCAGCCGCACGGCACCAGTCTCGAGGGGATCTTCGGCAAGCTCAACAATGTCGTCTGGACCGACTTCGGCCCCTGTGCCGTCGAGGGCTTCGAGGCCACCCGCGCCAAGCTCTCCCGCCACGGCCGGGTGACGGTCTACTCCATCGACAAGTTCCCGCGCATGGTCGACTACGTCATTCCCACCGGTGTGCGCATCGGCGACGCCGACCGCGTCCGTCTCGGCGCCCACCTCGCCGAGGGCACCACCGTGATGCACGAGGGCTTCGTGAACTACAACGCCGGCACCCTGGGCTCCTCCATGGTCGAGGGACGTATCTCCGGCGGCGTGGTCGTCGGTGACGGCTCCGACGTCGGCGGCGGCGCCTCGATCATGGGAACCCTCTCCGGTGGTGGTAAGGAGGTCATCTCGATCGGTGAGCGCTGCCTGCTCGGCGCCAACGCCGGCGTCGGCATCTCCATCGGTGACGACTGCGTCGTCGAGGCCGGACTGTACGTCACCCTCGGCACCAAGATCGTCGTCAAGGGCGCGGTCGCCGAGGCCGCCGGTGTCGCCGACGGCGACGTCGTCAAGGCGTCCACCCTCTCGGGTGTCTCCAACGTGCTCTTCCGCCGCAACTCTGTCAACGGTGCGGTGGAGGCCGTGGCCCGTGCCACCGGCTCGGTCGAGCTCAACGAGGCCCTGCACAACAACTAGGGCCAGCTGAACAACCGCACGGCACCCCTCACCCCGCCGTGCGGTTTTTCACTCTCTCGCCTCTCCTCCCCCACCTCACTCTCCTCCCTCACTCAACTCTCCGCATCCTCTCCCCAGGACCCTCTCCATGGCCCCTCGCTCCGGTACCCGAGTATTCACTACCCTGGTCAAGCTGAGCCTGCGCGGCCTTAGGGCCCACGCCGCACGGCTGATACTGACCGTGTTCACCGTGGTCATCGGCACCGGTTTCGTGGCCGGCACCCTGCTGCTCACCACCTCCCTCGACCGTTCGGTCACCTCCTCGGCGGCCGCGGCATACGACGGCGTCGACATCGTCGTCCTCCCCGGGGACGGGGAACGTGCCATTCCGGACGAGGTGGGCGAGCACCTGGCGTCCAGCCCACTGGTCGACCGGACCAACATCCGTGGCGACCACAGTGTCGCGCTCAGCAGTGACGGGAAGGCCCTCGACACCGACGACAGGACGGTGCGTCCTGCGCCCTGGTACGACGAGGACGCCGTCGTCGGCGAGGACCGTACCCTCTCTGAGGGCACCGCCCCCGGCCCTGGCACCGTCGCCGTGAGTTCCCGGACCGCGGGAGAACTGGACCTCTCCCCTGGGGCTCCTTTGACCCTCAACGACCAGTCGGGCGAACTGCCACTCACGGTCAGTGGGGTCTTCGACACCGATGCCTCCACCGAGGACCAGCAGCTCGACCTGGTCCTGTCCCGTGACACCTACCTCGAGCGCTACGCCGGGGTCGGTCTGCCCGGTCTCGTGGCAACCATCCCTGCGGGGCAGCAGGCGGAGGATGTGGCGGAGACCCTGACGGACGAAATGTCCGCTCTGCCTGCTGCCCCGAAGGTGCAGACCGGCGACCAGGCCGCCGCGGCCGACAGTGCCGCACTGACCGCGGGTCTGGGGTTCGTGCAGTACGTGCTGTTGGCCTTCGCCCTGATCGCGCTGGTCGTGGGCATGTTCATCATCGCCAACACCTTCGCCATGACCGTCGCCCAGCGCACCCGGGACTTCTCGCTGCTGCGCGCACTGGGCTTGTCCCGCCGTCAGGTCACCGCCACAGTCGCGGCCGAAGCACTGGTCATCGGACTCCTCGGGTCCGTCCTCGGTGTCGGCGCCGGGGTCGCGATGGTCGCCGGAATTCTCGCCGTCGCCGCCCGGCTCGACCTCGGGCTTCCGACGGTCGAGCTCACCATGACCATCGGATCGGCACTGGTACCGGTAGTCCTCGGCGTGCTGGTGACGCTCGCCGCCGCATGGGTCCCGGCGCGGCGGGCCGGAGCGTCCTCCCCATTGGCGGGTACCCGTGACGCAGTCGAACCACGGCTGTCCCCCACCCGGGCATGGGTCGGCGTCCTGCTTCTCCTCACCGGTGTCGGCCTGTCCGTCACCGCCGTGCTCACCGACGGATGGGACACCGCATTCCGTGCCACGGTGAGCGGTGTCGGCACCGTCGCCATCGTCCTCGGGGTCCTCCTGGTCGGACCGGCGGTGTGTTCCCGGGCGTTGCCTGCCCTGGGTCGAGTGATCGGTGCACCCTTCGGCAGTACGGGTCGTATGGCGTCCGGCATCGGCCGACGTCAACCGCGACGAACCTCCGGCACCGCCTTCGCCCTCGCGTTGGGACTCTCGATGGTCACCTTGACCGGCATGCTGGGATCCTCCGTGGCGGCCTCGGTGTCCGGGATCGTCGATTCCGAGGTCACCGCAGATTTCGTGGCCGGCCCTCCCGGCGGGGCGGTCGATGTCGCCGTCCCCGGGAAGGCTGCACAGGAGATCGCCGAGACTCCCGGAGTCGGGTCGTCCTACACCGTCGGCAAGGCGCCGGCGACGGTGGGTGACTCCACCACACTGCTCACCGTCGGCTCGGGCGATCCGTCGACCACCTTCGACCTCGGGGAGACCACCGGTCAGATGGATCCGTCCACCGAACCCGGTGACGACGGGTTGGTGGTGTCCCGAAGCTTCGCCGACGCCCACGGACTGGAGGTCGGCAGGACCGTGCCGGTCGGGGTGATCGGCCAGTCCAGGACGGTGGACATGCCGGTCGTCGGCATCTTCGGTCAGTCCCGGTTGCTCGGCGACGTCATCATCGACTCCGACACCTTCTGGAGGATGGCGCCGGGGGCCCAGGGCAACGGCGGTCACCGGATCCTGGCCGTCGCCGTCGCCGGTGACGGCATCGTCTCCCCTGGGTCCCTGCGCGAGAACCTGGAGGCGGCGACACGCGACCACCCGATGCTGCAGGTCCAGACCCCGGCAGAGTTCGGCGGTGAGCAGGCCGTGATCGTCGACCGGCTGGTGGTGGTGGTCTACGCCCTGCTCGCCTTCGCGGTCGCGGTGGCGGTGCTCGGTGTGGTCAACACGCTGGCACTGTCGGTCGTGGAGCGTCGCCGGGAGATCGGGGTGATGCGCACCGTGGGTATGGGCCGCGGTCAGGTCTCCGCGATGGTGCTGCTGGAGGCAGTCCAGACCTCGGTGTTCGGGGCCGTCGCCGGTATCGGCATCGGACTGGTGGCCGGATGGTCCCTGCTGGCCTCACTGTCCGCGGAAGGAATCCGGACGGTCGTGGTGCCGTGGGCTACTCTGGCATTCGTACTGGTCGGCGCGATCGTCGCCGGGGCAGTCGCCGCACTCACCCCGGCCGTGCGGGCGGCCCGGATGCCGGTGTTGCAGGCCGTCGCGGAGAACGACGACCGGAACTAGCTGTAGTTCCCCGTGAGGTTGCGAACGCGAACGAGCGATGACCCTGTCCAATGGGCCTCACCTTACCGACCGGCGGCTATCACCTTTCGGAAGTTCGGGTGATCAGGAACCTGCGGCAGAGGCACTTCGACCTGGTCGCCATCCATCTTCCTCACCTACCGCCCGTTGAATGCGAAGGCAGATCTGGTGGAGTTGTTTTCGCTGGCTGTTCGTCAGCGGCTCAAGCACCAGTTTCCTTACCCGTTGTGCGTGTGCCGGCCGAGCGGCTGACTGTAGGTCGTCTCCAGCTGCGGTTAACGTCACTAAGGTCGACCGTCCGTCTTCGGGATCCCTCTCACGCTCTGCCCATCCATTCTTCTGGAGTCGTGTCACTGCACGGGACAGTCTGGACAGCGAACTGTTGGCGTATCCAGCCAGGACGCTCATTCGGAGAGCCTGATCAGGTGCCTCAGCAAGTGCGAACAGGATCCCGTACTCGAAGTGGGTGACATTGAAGTCCTGGACCAGCGGGGTGTCCAGCGCAGGAGGGAGCCACTCGAGCACAGTTGCGAGCGCCGCCCACGTCGCTAGGTCGTTGCCGGTCAGATCATCTTGATTCCCTGGATCACCCACAGTGACAGCGTAACCGATTGCTTGCGTGGTCACGTAAATATAGGCTGGATTTACTTGACTGGGTAATTAAATCTAAAAGGTTGGAGCAAAGATGGACACACAACTTTCCGGTAAGCGCGCATTTGTCAGCGGGTCGACCCATGGCATCGGATACGCCACCGCAAAGGCTCTTCTTCAGGAGGGCGTCGAGGTGGTGATCAATGGCCGCGACCAGCCCCGGCTGGATAGCGCCGTACAGGACCTCACGCGTGCGGTGCCTGGCGCAACGGTGAACGGCATCCCGGCGGATTTCTCCGATGATGCCGATGTGCGGCGACTCCTCGACGAACTTGGACACGTCGACATCCTCGTGAATAACGTCGGGATCTTCGAGGTCAATGACTTTTCTGACGTCACTGACGCCGACTGGCGTCGCTACTTCGAGGTGAACGTCATGAGCGGAGTGCAACTCTCTCGACAGGCGCTGCCGCAGATGATCAACTCCGGCTGGGGTCGCATCATCTTTGTCGGAAGCGAGTCAGGAGTGAACATTCCGGCCGACATGGTTCACTACGGGGTGACGAAGGCGGGAATGCTCGCCTTGAGCAATGGGCTGGCCAAGCTCACCCGCGGCACCGAGGTAACGGTCAACTCGATCCTCGGTGGTCCTACATACTCAGATGGCGTGGCCGGAACGGTTCAGCAGATTGCAGATGTGCAGGGCATTTCTCCTGACGATCTGAAGGCCGCAATCATCGGCGAGAACAAGACGTCACTGCTGGAGCGGTTCATCGAGCCGGATGAGATCGCAAACCTGGCTGTGTACCTGTGTAGTCCGCTTTCCTCTGCGACGAATGGAGCGGCGGTCCGCGCCGACGGCGGAGTGCTGACGTCCGTCTAGGTGCGGTTACTCAGCCAGCGTGGCGAGACGCTCTGCGGCCTTGACGATGTCGGAGTCGGTGGCGGTCAGTCCGATCCGGACGTGCTCGGCACCTGCGGGGCCGTAGAAGTCCCCCGGTGCGACGAGGATGCCCAGCGCGGCCAAACGGTCGACGGTCTCCCGGCAGGGGCGCCCCTCGGTGGCCCACAGGTAGAGGCCACCCTCGGAGTTGTCGATCCGCATGCCCGCCGAGCGCACGGCGGTGGACAGCACCTCTCGGCGACGGCGGTAGCGCTCCTTCTGCAGTAGCTCCTGACCGTCGTCCTCGAGGGCGGCTGTCATCGCGACCTGGATCGGCCCCGGCACCATCAGCCCGGCGTTCTTGCGGACGCTGAGCAGCTCGGCGATCAGCTCACTGTCGCCGGCGAGGAATCCGGCCCGGTAGGACGCCAGGTTCGAGGTCTTCGACAGGGAGTGGACCACCAGCAGGTTGGTGTGGTCACCGCCGCAGACCCGCGGGTCCAGCAGGGAGATCGGGGCCGGGGACTCGGCCCCCTCCTCGCGGTCGGAGGACCAGCCCAGACCGAGGTAGCACTCGTCGGAGACCACGACCACGTCGCGCTCCCGGGCGTATTCGACGACCTTACGCAGGTGGTCGATACCCAGCACCTTACCGTGCGGGTTCGCCGGGGAGTTCAGGAAGATCAGTGCCGGAACCTCGGGGCCGAGCTTCAGCAAGGAGTCACTACGCAACACGTCCGCACCGGCGAGCTTCGCACCGACCTCGTAGGTCGGGTAGGCGAGCTCCGGAATGACGACGGTCTGCCCGGGCACCACACCGAGGATGAAGGGCAGCCAGGCGATGGCCTCCTTGGTCCCCACCACCGGCAATACAGCGTCCTGCGACACCCCGGTGACCCCGAAGCGCCGTGCCAGGGCCTCGGTGATCGCGGTGCGCAGTGCCGGTGTACCGATGGTCTGCGGGTAGCCGGGCTCGCCGGCTGCCTCGGACAGTGCCAGTTGGATCGACGGGGCGACCTCGTCGACCGGGGTGCCGACCGACAGGTTCACCAGGCCGTCCGGGTAGGACGACGCCGTCTGCTTCGCCTCTGCGAGGGAGTCCCAGGGGAAGTCGGGAAGCTCGGAGGACAGGGTCCGGCGTGACAGTCGCGGCATGGTGTGGTGGGTCCTGTTCGTTGTCGGGGTGGGGCCGGCCAGCCCCTGGTTACCTAGTCCTGGTTCTGGGGCGGCAGGGTGGCGATACCTTCGGCGTCGAAGTCCTGCGGCCCCAGCTTCGCTGCTCCGCCCGGATCGCCCAAGTCGTCGAAGAAGGCCACGTTGAAGTCGATGTAGTCCTCCCACTCGTCGGGCAGATCGTCCTCGTAGAAGATCGCCTCGGTCGGGCAGACAGGTTCGCACGCGCCGCAGTCCACACACTCGTCGGGGTGAATGTACAGCGAACGCTGGCCTTCATAGATGCAGTCGACAGGGCATTCCTCCACGCATGCCCTGTCCATCACATCCACACAGGGCTGTGCGATCACGTAGGTCATCTGTTAAGTCACCTTCTGGTTTTCGTCACGTCGTAAACAGTCTTGCTCGTGTCTGGTCCGCTGGTCCCGGCAGTCACCCGGGTCCGGTCTCGCGCACCGCAGTTGTCTTTGCTGATCTTCTCACTTCAACCGTAGAAATGCCCAACCGCCGCCGAAGGCTCCGGCGGGCAGCAGGAGCAGGCTCCAAATGTTCGACGCCACCACGGTGTCCCCGCCGGTGCCCGGCAGAGCGGGCCAGAACAACAGGAGGGCGTAGCCCGCCAGCCAGGTCCACAGCGGGATCGAGGCGATCGAACGGTTGTCGGTCCACAGCAGTGCGGTCTTCGACAGCACGTAGTTGAACCAGGGAGCGACGACCAACGGCCAGGGGAACGGTACGGAGACACTGCCGAAGGTGACCCGGGATCCGAGGTAGAGCACTGCGAGCAGTACGGAGACCACGGCGCCCACGGATAACCAGACGATCCCGGCCACGCGTTCGGACCGGGTGGTGTCGCGGCGCGGCTGGGACCGTTCCGGGTCTCCCCAGTGCGGTTCCAGGTCGCGGACGTCAGCACCGTTGGCCTGCGCATTCTTCGTCTTGTCGGTACCCATCGGGTCACCTCCCTTCAGCAAATAGACAGTCTAGTCTGTTCAGAGTCTCCGACGAAAGTCCTGCCGCCGGGTAGTTCGATCCGATCATATAACTTTCCGAGGGCAGCAAGGGCTGGGTGACCAGGTTCGACAGACAGTATGCGGTCGGCACTCCCTCTCCACCCGACTCACGTGCCCGGTCGTTGACGTCGGAGGCACTGCCGTCGGCGACCCACAGCTGGGTCGCATGGGCCGCCATCGCCCGACGCTTGGCTTCGAGATCACCTGCGCCGGCGACGACGCGCACATCGACCGACGCCGTCGGGACCGAGGCGAGCTCCCCCGGCTCCGGCCACCGCCAGTCCGCCGGCGGGTCACCGGCCTCACGCATGACCGACAGACCTGCCTCCACCCGCTCGCGTTCCTGGACGGCCCAGTAGATCCGAGCAGGAACCCAGTGAGCGTCCCGGTCGCCGGCAGCTGCATCCGCCGCGGCATGGACGATCTCATGGGCCCGGATGTGGTCAGGGTGCCCGTACCCGCCGTCCGGCCCGTAGGTGACCACGACGTGCGGACGCAGTTCATCGAACACGGCGGTGATCTGCTCGACCGCCTCCGCCCCGGAGGAGACGAACGCCGCAGGATGCTCGGCAGCCGGGGTACCGACCATACCGGAATCACGCCACTGTCCCGGGCCGCCGAGGAACACCGGACGGCCCAGCCCCAGTTCCCCCAAGGCCCGCTGCAACTCGGCGATCCGGTAGCCGCCGAGGATGTCGTGGCCGTCGGCAACGAGGCCGGCGTACTTCTCCCCGATCACCTCGCCCTCCTCACCCAGGGTGCAGGTCACCACGGTCACCTCGGCACCACGACGTGCCCACTGGGCCAGGGCCAGTCCCGTCCACAGCGACTCGTCGTCCGGATGTGCGTGGACGGCGAGAACGCGCACGCCCTGAAGGTCACTCATCCTCGGTCTCCTCTGTGTTTTCGGTGCTCGCTGTGTTCTCGGTGCCCCCGGTCGCCGGGTCGGTGGAGGTGTCGGTGCCGGACGAGTCCTCGTCCCCGGTGTCCGAGTCGGAGTCGGTGTCGGTACTCGTCCGGGTCCACCGGTCAGCGGTGTAGAAAGGTCCGGACCGGGGGCCGATCGGCCACTCTGACAGGTCCTCCTCCGGGCCGACCAGACCGGAACCGGTACCGACGAGCACCCGGTCAGAGACCAACGGCTTCGACAGGTGCAGCTCCCCGAGTCGCACCCCCAGTTCCTCCGGAACCGCCTCCAGGCCGCCTCCGGCCGGTTCGTCGGAAAGCAGGGAGTCCACGGTGTCGTCGCAGATCCCGGTGACGTTCGCAGCGCGCCCCCGTTCCTCCGGGACCGACTGGGCTTCGGAGGACTCCCCCGCCTCGTCAGCCTCGCTGGATGCAACGCCGTCTCTGGCCGCTGCTGAGGTCCCGGACGTCTCCGTGGCGGATCCGTCCACAGAAGACTCAGAAGACGCAGTGGACGCAGAAGACTCCGACTCGTCGGTGTCGCCCGAGGCGGAACCGGAGGAACCCGACAGCGGACGGTCGGTCTCGTCGCAGAGGTACCGGCTTCGCAGATCCGACCATCCGCGGACATCGTCTTGCCACGTGACCACGGCATCCACCTCGCCCCGTGGCAGCAGGTCGGAGAAGATCTCGGTCGCCGAAGGGGTGACCACTGTGGCGGGAATCCCCTCCGCCACCAGGTTGTCCACGACCCGACGGGCCGCTTCGACGGCTTCGTCGTCGAGGGTGTCCGCGCCGATCCGCACGGGGTTCTCCTTGTCGACCCCCGCCAGCCCGGCACCCGGCTCCCCGGTGGCGGATCCGGCGGTGTCGGCCACCAAGTCGTCCTGCGGTGCCGTGGCACGCGGATGTCCGGTGACCAGTCGGGCGACCCGGTCGGCGTCGACGGCGCCGAGAATCTCGGCACGGGCGTCCGGGCTGTCCAGATGGTCCGAGGTCGTGTTGAGCTGGAGCGTCAGCTGGCGCCCCAGCGTTGCGGCACGTGCCTGGACGTCCGGGAGCGTCCGGAGACTCTCGAGGGCCACACCGGAGTTCCGTGAGGCCACTGCCTGGATCTGTCCGGTGCGCAGCATCTGTGCGGCAGTGTCGGTGTCGTTGACGACGGAGAACTCGAGCTTGTCCGAGCGCGGCGGGGTCTCGCCCCAGAACCTGGTGTTGCGCTCAAGCACCAGGGTGCCGCGTCCGGAGTCGAACTGCCGGACGGTGTACAACCCGCCGGACGCTGCCGGGACGTCAGACATCATGGTGGCGAAGGGACGGTTCTCCCCGCGGTATATGTGACTCGGCAGCAGGTTCGCGAACAGTTCCCGCCACTGGGAGGTCGGGTTGTCGAAGGTGACGGTGACCTGACGACCCCCGGCGGAGGTGGTGACATCCTCCACCGAAGCGTAGAGGTCGGTCTCCGTCACGCCCGGCTGCGTGGTGATCTGCTCGTGGAGGTACTCGAAGTCCGATCCCACGATCGGGGTACCGTCGGACCACTGCGCCCGACTGTTGATCGTGTAGACGACCTTCTCGGGGGCCTCCTGGTCCCCTTCGACGACCTCCGCCGAGGCGAGCAGGTCGGAGTTGATCGTGCGACGTACCCCGTCATCACCGCGGAGGAAGGCACTCGGCAGGGTCAGCTCGCCGACCGTGGAGGTCAGCATCGACTGGCTCGACACCAGGTGCGGGTTGAGGTCGGCGGGAACCGAGTCCACACCGATCTGGATGCTGCGCAGTTCGGCGGGGACCGAGGAGGTCCCGTCCTCCTCATCGTCGTCGGTGTCTTCCGTGTCGGCGTCGTCGTCAGCGGCAGGCGTCTGGTCCTCGACCGTCGGGGCGTCCCCGGGGTTGGCCTGGCAGCCGGTCAGCACCAGTCCCAATGCGGCGAGCACGGCAACCGGGCCGCGATAGCGCAAAGCCGTCGACGGGCGACGAATGTGGCTCACCTGTCAACGGCTCCTTACCCGGGACTGCACGGAACGACCCCGTGAGTCGACTACTTGTTGCGTGCCTTCATGCGGGACAGGGCGCGAGCGCGCTCGGTCGCGCTGAGGATGACCTTGCGCACGCGGATGCTCTCCGGGGTGACCTCCACGCACTCGTCCTGGCCACAGAACTCCATGGCCTCGTCCAGGGTGAGGTTGCGGGCCTTGGCCAGCGTCACGGTGGCGTCGGCGGTGGCCGAGCGCATGTTCGTGAGCTTCTTCTCCTTGGTGATGTTGATGTCCATGTCCTCGTCGCGGTTGTTCTGCCCGACGACCATGCCCTCGTAGGTCTGGGTACCGGGCTCGACGAAGAAGTTTCCGCGGTCGGCCAGCTGAGTCAGCGCGTAGGTGGTGATCTGCCCGGTGCGGTCGGAAACCAGGGAGCCGTTGGGACGGTCCTTGATCTCGCCGGCCCAGGCGTCGTACCCGGCGGAATAGTGGTTGGCGATACCGGTGCCGCGGGTCTCGGTCATGAAGATGGTGCGGAAACCGATCAGACCACGGGACGGGACGGTGAAGTTCATCCGGATCCAGCCGGAGCCGGTGTTGTCCATCGACTCCATGCGGCCCTTGCGGGCGGCCATCAGCTGGGTGACGGCGCCGAGGTGCTCCTCGGGGACGTCGATGATCATGTGCTCGTAGGGCTCCTGCAGCTTGCCGTCGACCGTGCGGGTCACGACCTGCGGCTTACCCACGGTGAGCTCGAAGCCTTCGCGACGCATGGTCTCGACCAGGACGGACAAGGCCATCTCGCCACGGCCCTGGACCTCCAAGGCGTCCGGACGCTCGGTCGGCAGGACCTTGATCGACACGTTACCGATCAGCTCCTGGTCCAGGCGGGCCTTGACGACGCGGGCAGTCAGCTTGTCGCCGCCGCCGCGGCCAGCCATCGGAGAGGTGTTCACACCGATGGTCATGGAGATCGCCGGCTCGTCGACGGTGATGCGCGGCAGGGCGACGGGGTGCTCGACGTCGGCGAGGGTGTCACCGATCATGACGTCCTCGATGCCGGAGATCGCGGCGATGTCACCGGCGATGACCTCGTCGGCCGGCACGCGGGACACACCGACGGTGCGGAGCAGCTCGGCGATCTTGGCGGTCTTGAAGTGCTGGTTGCCATCGGCGTCGTAGTGGATCCAGGAGACCTGCTGGCCCTTGCGGATCGTGCCGGCGAAGACGCGGATGAG